>JBEVLS010000106.1:0-5562 GCA_040509015.1 Microbacterium sp. | reverse complement strand
CTTTCTCCTGGGGGCTTACTCGCCGAGCGCGATCAGGCGCTCGACGGCCGCCGTCAGGCGCTCGTCCGCCTCGGCGAAGGCCGTCAGGTCTCCGGACTTCAGCGCGGCGTCGCGGTCGAGCATCGCCTGGCGGGCGTCCTCGAGAGCGGCTGCGTAGTCACCGGCGGGCACGGACGGCGCGGGCGTGGGCTCGGTGCCGGGCTCGGTCGTCGGCTCGGGCGTCGGCTCGGCCGTGCCGCCGTCCTCGGGCACGACCTCGTCGTCGCCGGTCTCGGCGCCGGACTCGCCGCCGAACAGCGTGTCGAGCGCACCGGCGAGGGTGTCCTCGAAGGCGATGTCGTCACCGAAGGCGACGAGCACCTTGCGCAGCTGCGGCAGCTTCGTGCCCTCGGACGCCTGGACGTAGACGGGCTGGACGTACAGCAGGCCGCCGCCGACCGGGAGGGTCAGCAGGTTGCCGTTGAGCACCTCGGACTGACCGATCGTCAGCACGTTGAGCTGCTGCGACACCGTCGGGTCCGAGTCGAAGCGGTTCTGCACCTGACCGGGCCCGGGCACCGTCGTCTCGGCGGCGATCTCGAGCATGCGCAGCTTGCCGTAATCCTCGCCCTTCACGCCCGCCTCGCGGCCCGCGTTGGAGTCGGCGGCCAGGTAGCCCATGAGGACGTTCCGGCTCTCGGCGCCCGTGGACGACGACGGGATGAAGGTCGTGAACATCGAGAACGACGGGTCCTCCTGCCCGGGCATCTGCATCGTCAGGTAGTACGGCGGCTGCAGCGCGTTGGGGTTCTGCGGATCCTCCGGCGTCGCCCAGGCGTTGTCGCGCTCGTAGAACGACTGCGCGTCATCGACGTGGTACACCTGCAGCATCGCGCGCTGCACCTTGAACAGGTCGGTCGGGTAGCGCACGTGGCTGATGAGATCGGCCGACATCTCGCTGATCGGCTGGACCGAGGTCGGGTAGACCTTCTGCCAGGTCTTCAGCACCGGGTCCTCGGGGTCCCACGCGTAGAGCGTGACGGATCCGTCGTACGCGTCGACGGTCGCCTTGACCGAGTTGCGGATGTAGTTGATGTCGTCGAGCGCGAACCGCGGCTGCGTGTTCGTGGCATCGGCGATCGCCTGCGACAGCGACACCGTCTTGGAGTACGGGTAGTTCGCACTCAGGGTGTAGCCGTCGATGACCCACTTGATGCGGCCGTCGACGACGGTCGGATACGGGTCGCTGTCGAGCTCGAGGTACGGTGCGACCTTCTTGACGCGCGTGAGCGGGTCGCGGTCGTAGAGGATCTGAGAATCGTCGTTGACGCCGTCCGCGAAGAGGATCTGCTCGGACTGGAACTTCAGCGCGTAGAGCAGGCGGTTGAAGATGCTGCCGACCGAGGGTCCGCCGTCTCCCTCGAAGGTCGTGCGCGGACCCGCGCTGCCGTCGCTGCCGGACGGGTAGTCGAGCTCGATCGGGTCAGTGCCCGACGGTGCACCGACGATCGAGTACTCGGGCGACACCTCGCCGAAGTAGACGCGCGGCTCGAAGTCGGGGTCGTCGGAGAGGAATCCGGTCGCCGGGATGCCGCGCTCGAGGAACACGGGGTTGCCGTCCGCCGTGCGCTCGTTGCCCGCGGCGGCGATCATGCCGTAGCCGTGGGTGTAGACGAGCGTGTTGTTGACCCACGACGAGCCGGCGCCGAGCTGGTCGACGTTGAGCTCGCGGACCGAGACGATCGTGTCCTGCATCGTGCCGTCGATCTCGTAGCGGTCGACGTCGAGCGGGTTCTGGAACTGGTAGTACGGGCGGTACTGCTCGAGCTGACGGATCGTCGGGCCGATGATCGCCGGGTCCATGATGCGGATCTGCGTCGTCGTGGCGGCGTCCTCGCGAAGCTGGCCGGCGCCGGCGGTCGTGGAGGCCGAGAACTCGGTCTTCTCGAGGCCGTCGATGCCGTACGCGGCCTTGGTGCCTTCGAGGTTGCGCTGGTAGTACTCGCGCTCGTACGCGGCCTGGTTCGGCTGCACCTGGAACGTGTTGACCACCCACGGGTAGCCGACACCCAGCACCAGGGCCGAGACGAGCAGGACGGCGGTGCCGATGAGCGGGAAGCGCCAGCGGCCGATGACGGCGGTGATGAAGAAGAGGATCGCGACGGCCACCGCGGCGTAGGCGAGGATCTCCTGGCCGAGGATGACCGCGTTGACCTCGGTGTAGCCGGGGCCGGTGATGCGGCCGCTCGCACCGGGCTGGACGAGGGACTGGTAGCGGTCGAGCCAGAGGCTCACGCCCTGCGTCAGAAGGTAGAGACCGGCGAGCACCGCGAGCTGGATGCGCGCGGCCTTCGAGATGCGCAGCTCCCGCTGCCCGATGCGCACCGAGCCGTACAGGTACGACACGAGCGCGGTGACGAGCAGGCAGATGAGCAGCGTCGCCGAGACGAAGCCGACCAGCGCCGTGTAGAACGGCAGCGCGAACATGTAGAAGCCCGTGTCGAGCCCGAACTGCGGGTCGTTCTCACCGGTGGCGACGCCGTTGATCCACGTCCAGGTCGTCTGCCACTGGGCGGAGGCGGCGAAACCGGCGAAGAATCCGAAGAAGATCGGGATCCCCCACATCGCCAGGCGACGCAGCGGCTCGACGACCTCCTGGTAGCGGTCCAGCTGCGAGCTGAGACGCGCGTAGACGGGGCGGAGGCGGTAGGCGAGCTGGATCGCCAGCCACACCGGCACCGCCATCCCGAGGAAGCCGATCGCGAACATCACGACGCGCGCCGTCCACTCGGTCAGGAGCACCCCGTTGAAGCCGAGCTGGTCGAACCAGAGCCACTCGGTGTAGAGGTTCGCGAAGACGAAGAACGCCACCACGAGGGCGGCGATGATCGCGAGCGTGATGGCGATGATCCGGCGGGAGCGGGAGGGCGTGGCCTGTGTCGGCGCTGAGGTCGTGGTCACCCCTTCATCCTAGGCGCGACCAAGCTGAGGTTTGCCCGAGTCCGCGGCAGGCGAACGGCCTCAGCCGGCGGTGCAGGTCGGCAGCGCGTCGAGGTCGCCCTCGCCGCGCACCGCCGCGAGCACGTCCAGCGCGTCGTCCAGCGTCGACACGGCGAACACGCGCAGCCCGTCGGGCTCGTAGCCCACGACCTCGTCGCAGTTGTCCTGCGGCGCCAGGAACCAGTCGGCACCGGCATCCACCGCGCCCCACATCTTCTGCCGGATCCCGCCGATGGGTCCGACCGTCCCGTCCGCCGAGATCGTGCCGGTGCCGGCGACGTCCTCGCCGCCGTTGAGCTCGTCGGGCGTCAGCACGTCGATGATGCCGAGCGCGAACATCATGCCGGCGGACGGTCCGCCGACGTTGTTGAGCTGGATGGCCACGTCGAAGGGGAACTCGAAGTCGTTCGTGAGCGTCACGCCGATGAGCCATGCGGACTCGCCGTCCGTCTCGGCCTCGCGCGGCGTCACCGTCACCGTCTGCGGCTCGCCGTCGCGGAGGATGTCGATGTCGACCGGAGCGCCCTCGCCCTCGGCGATCACGGCCCGCAGCGATGCGGCATCCGTCACCGACCGCCCTTCCGCGCCGACGATGACATCGCCCTCGGCGAGGATGCCCTCGGCGGCCGAGTCGTCCGAGAAGGAGTGCACGGTGAGTCTGCTCTCGACGTCGTAGTCGAGCTGGAGGAGGGCCGCGGCGGTGGCCTCCTTCTGCGAGTCGACCATCATGGCCGCGCTCTCCTGGTTGCGCTGCTCGCTCGTCTGACCCTCGGGGAACACGGCGTCGATCGGCAGCACCGCCTTGGACGGGTCGAACCAGGCCAGCGCCAGCTCGAACCAGGACGGCGTCCGCTCGCGGTTGCCGACGACCTGGACGGTGAGGAGGTCCAGCGACCCCTCGGTCTCGAACGTCTCGGCGCCGTCGATGCTGATCAGCGGCACCTGCTCGCCGTCGGCGGACTCCGCGGTGCCGAGCGTGTTGTAGACGGGACCCGGGCGCTGGATGACGTACGTCGTCGGCAGGAAGGTGAGCACGAGCAGCACGACCATCGCCAGCGCGAGGGCCCACAGGCCCACCAGCGTGCCGCGCGTCATGCGCCGTCTGGGCGCAGGGCGCACCTGGACGTTCTCATCGAAGAGCGCCACGGGGGAACCTTCCTCTGCCTGGTCGTTCGCGACCGGCGTAAGGAGTTCAGGGCTCTGCCGGGGAGTGCGATGGATGCTGCGACTAGCGTAGATCGTGAGGTCATGAACCGGCTGAAAGGCGGCTGAAGTGGCAGACGACGATCGCACTCCCGAAGACGATTTCCAAGAGCTCCTGCGCCAGTTGTTCGGCGAGGGCGCCGGCGGGCAGTTCGACCCCGAGCAGCTCTCCAAGCTGACCGGGATGAACATCGATCCCGCGATGATGCAGACCGTGATGCGGCACCTGCAGGGCGCGTTCTCCGGCCCCGACGAGGGCATCTCCTGGGACGCCGCGAAGCGCCAGGCGCTGCACATCGCGAACCAGGACGGACTCGGGGTCACCGACGGCCAGCGCACCGACCTCGATCACGCGTTCGCCCTCGCCACCCTCTGGCTGAGCGAGGCGACCTCGATCTCCGACCTCTCGGCACCGCCGCGGGTGATCACGCGCGGCGCCTGGGTCGAGGCGACGCTCCCCGTGTGGCAGGAGCTCGCCGAACCCGTCGCCACGAGCATCGCCGACGCGATGACCTCGGCGCTCAGCGAGCAGGCTCCCGACGACATGCAGGGCATGATCCAGGGCGCGGGCCGCCTCATGCGGATGGTCGGCGGCTCGCTGTTCGCCGCCCAGCTCGGCCAGGTGGTGGGCAATCTGTCGAAAGAGGTCGTGTCCGGCGGCGACGTCGGCATCCCGCTGATGCCCGACGGCGAAGCCGTCATCCTGCCGCAGAACTTCGCCGACTTCGGTCGAGATCTCGAGATCCCCGAAGACCAGCTCGCCCTGTTCGTCGCGACGCGCGAGCTCGCGCACGCGCGCCTCTTCCGGCACGCCCGCTGGCTGCGACTGCACGTCATCTCGCAGGTGACCGACTTCGCCCGCGGCGTGCACGTCGACACCGACGCGCTCGAAGAGCTCGCGTCGCGGTTCGACCCGTCCGAGCCCGACGAGCTGCGGCGCGCGATCGAGAGCGGCGCCCTGCTCCCCCAGCGCTCCGAAGCGCAGACCGACGCCCTCGCACGCCTCGAGAACCTCCTGGCGACCATCGAGGGCTGGGTCGAGGTCGTCACGGACGACGCGACGTCGCGCCTGCCCTCCTCCGACCGCATCTCCGAGGTCGTCCGCCGACGGCGCGCGGTCGGCGGCCCCGCCGAACGCGCCCTCGGCTCGCTCGTCGGACTCGAGCTGCGTCCGCGGCGCATGCGCGAGGCCGCGGCGATGTGGCGAGCTGTGACGGATGCCGTGGGCGTCTCCGCCCGAGACGCGCTGTGGGACTACCCCGACCTCATCCCGACGTCCGAGGACATCGACGATCCGGCCGGGCTCGTGGCCCGACTCGAAGCACGCGCGCGCGGCGAAGAGCCGGCCCGCGACGAGATGGACGACGCTCTCGAGCGTCT
>JBEVLS010000105.1:0-5579 GCA_040509015.1 Microbacterium sp. | reverse complement strand
CCGGGATGCCGCGGCATCCCGGAGCCCCCTGACTGGAGCACCACGTGACACACCCGCGCATCGTCTTCCTCGACGTCGACGGCACGCTCATCGACCACACTCAGCGCCTCGCCCCCTCGGTCGCGCCGACCATCCGAAGCGCGCGCGACGCCGGCCATCTCGTCTATCTCTCGACGGGGCGATCGCGCGCCGAGATCCCCGACTTCATCACGGACATCGGGTTCGACGGCGTCATCTCGGCCGGCGGCGGCTTCGTCGAGCGAGGCGACGAGCTGATCGCCGCCCACACGATGCCCGAGCCCGTCGTGCGCGAACTGATCTCGTTCTTCGATTCCCACGGGATCGAGTACACGCTCCAGGGCTACGAGTCCACGCATCCGAGCGAGGGCCTCCTGGCGCGGATGCAGCCGCTGTTCGCCGAGTTCGGCTTCGATCGGGGCCGCGGCGACCGTCTCGTCGAGATGATGACGTACCGCGGTCCGGCACCCACGGCCGGTGTCGCCAAGGCGACGTTCTTCGGCACCGACCCGCGCACCTTCGCAACCGTGCGCGACGGACTCGGCGACCGCTTCCACGTCATCACGGGCACGATCCCCTACCTCGGCGAGGCGGGAGGCGAGGTCAGCCTCGGCGGCATCCACAAGGGCGCGGCCATCGCGCAGCTGGTGGATGCCCTCGGTCTCGACATCGCGGATTCGATCGCGATCGGCGACAGCACGAACGACCTCGAGATGCTCCAGGTCGCCGGCGTCGGCATCGCGATGGGCAACGCGGATGCCGCGGTGAAGCAGATCGCCGACGAGATCACGACCGCGGTCGACGACGACGGCGTGCCCAACGCCTTCATCCGCCACGGGCTGGTCTGACCCGTCCGGACCGTTCTGCCCCTCCCGCCGCGGAGGGGCAGGACGTAGGCTCCTCGCAATGGACGAGGACGACCAGACGGAGCTCGACGCGCTGCGGCGTCGGGCCTATGGGCCGGGCGACGGCCTGACCGACCCCGGGGGGATCGAGCGGCTGCGCGAGCTCGAGGCCCGTCTGCACGCGCGGCACCGCGTCGACCCTTCGACGAGCTCAGGGACCGGGGAGGAGCCGGTGACCGGGGAGGAGCCGGGCGACCAGGAGCAGTCCGCGACCGGGCATGGACCCGAGGACGAAGGCGCGAGGACCCCGACCGGCGCAGAGTCCGCGTCGGTCGTCGAGGGCCCCGCGCCCGCCGCGCGGAAGCGCCGGTGGCTGCGGCCCGCACTGGTCGCCGCGGCCGTCGTCGTCGTGGCAGGCGTCGTCGTTCCCCGGATCGCCGAGGGCGGCGCGCCGCCGGAATCGCCGCCGAGTACCTCCCCCACTGCGGACGGCGCCGCCGCGAACCCCCTGGAGGTGCGGTTCGCCCGCCAGTTCACCGACGATCCCCAGACGAGATCCCTCCTCGACGTCCGACTGCTCGCGGCCTTCGATGCGCCCGCTCCCGAGCCCGTCCCCGGGTTCCCCGTCACCGGCGGGCTGCGCTGGGTCGACACGGTCGGCGACTACTTCGGCGCGCGGGTCTGGCGCGGCCGCGCCGACGACGACGAGGTGTGCCTGCTGATCCAGCTGCCCACCGTCACCCGGGCCACCTGCGTCCCCGACGAGGTTTTCGAGCTCGACGCGACGCTCGTGATCGCGCCCTACCTCGAGATCCCCGAGGCCGAGCGCCCCGGCGACATGAAGGCGGGCGACGAGCTCGGCTTCTGGTGGCGAAGCGACGGCCGGCTGCAGGTGCTCCTCGCGAAGTCCGCCACGGAGAGCGCCGCGGACTAGAGTCTGTGCGTGGTACCACCCGAGAACCTCCTGGCGTTCATGCTCGCGGCGGTCGTGCTCATCGCGATCCCCGGCCCCGCCGTGCTGTTCTCCGTCGGGCGCACCCTCGCCCTCGGCCGCACGGGGGGACTCCTCAGCGTCGCCGGCGTCTCGCTCGCGCTCATCCCGATCGTCGGGCTCGTCGCGCTGGGAGTCGGTGGGGTGATCGCACGCTCGGTCCCCCTCTTCACCGTGCTCAAGATCGCCGGGGCGCTGTACCTGATGTTCCTCGGCGTCCAGGCGATCCGGCACCGCAAGGCCGCCGCATCCGCAGCCGTCGATCCTGCCGCGCTGCCGCGCTCGCACGGGCGTCAGCTGTGGCAGGGCTTCGTCGTGGGCATCACGAACCCCAAGACGATCGCCTTCTTCGTCGCCGTCCTGCCGCAGTTCGTCGATCTCGACGCGGGCGCCGTGCCGCTGCAGATGCTGCTGCTCGGCGCGATCTTCGCGGTCATCGGCGTCGTCTGCGACTCGGTCTGGGTGCTCGCCGCGGCGGCGGCGCGGACATGGTTCGCGAGGTCGCCGAAGCGCATCGAGGCGCTCACCGCGACCGGCGGCGGCATGATGATCGGCCTCGGCGGGTTCCTGCTGGTGTCGGGCGGCAGGCACTGACGCGGAGCACGGCGAGAATGGATGCCATGGCATCCTCTTCTCGCATCGTGTTCATCGACGTCGACGGAACGATCCTCGAGCACGGCTCGACCGTCGCCGCCTCGACGGTCGAGGCGATCCGGCAGGCGCGCGAGAACGGCCATCGGGTGATCCTGTGCACCGGTCGCGCGCGCGGTGACATCGACCCTGCGGTGTGGGCGATCGGCGTCGACGGCGCGATCACGAACGGCGGCGTGACCGCCTCGATCGGCGATGAGCTCGTCGTCTCGCGACTGCTGCCCGTCGAGACGGCCGCGCGGCTGCGCTCCGCGCTCGAGACCCGCGGCATCCACTACTTCCTGCAGACCGACGACGAGGTGTTCGCCAGTGCCGGCATGACGGCACTCGTCCGCGAGTACGTCCGACGGGTGCAGGCCGACGACGACGCGCGCGGCGTCACGCGCCCGGAGGATTCGCTCGCCGGGCTCGCCACCCGCACCTACCGCGATGCGGCGGAGGCGCCCGCTGACGCGATCGCGAAGGCGGTCTTCGTGAGTCTGGACGGCGACGGGCTCGAGACGCTCCGATCGGCGATCGGCGACGAGTTCCACATCGTCCCCGGCAGCATCCCGCTGCCGGGCGGTTCGAACGGCGAGATCTGCCTGCTCGGCACCAACAAGGGCACGGCGATCGAACTCGTGCTGGATCACCTCGGAGAGAGCGCCGACGACGTGATCGGCATCGGCGACAGCTGGAACGACGTCGAGATGTTCGAGGTGTGCGGCACGAGCGTCGCGATGGGAAACGCCGAGCCCGAGCTCAAAGCCCTCGCCGACCATGTCACGACGAGCATCGACGACGACGGCGTGTGGAACGCGTTCGTGCATCTGGGGCTGGTCGACGCTCAGGACTGAGCCGGCGCGAACCCCGCGACCACGGCGGCGACGGCCGCGATGTGCGCCGGAGTGGTGCGGCAGCACCCTCCGACGAGGCGGGCTCCGCTCGACAGCCATTCCCCGACGTCGGCCGTCGGCAGGCCGCGCGGGCCGTGCCAGCGCCGAGACGCGGCATCCCAGCGCTCTCCGCTGTTCGGATACACGACCGTCGGCAGGCCGTCGGGGGCCGACGCGATCGCGCGGCCGGCGAGGTCGGGCGAGCAGCAGTTCGCGCCGACGGCCAGGACGCCCGCAGCGGACGCCGCGGCGGCGAGCGCTTCGCGCAGGGAATCACCGGCGAGCGCGGGACTCGAGGCCGAGAAGCTGATCCATGCCGGCACCCCGATGGCGTCGAGCTCAGCCGTCAGCGCCTCCGCCTCGACGCGGCTGGGAATGGTCTCGATCGCCAGAACGTCGGCGCCGCTGTCGGCGAGCACGTGCAAGCGCCGACGATGCCACGCGCGCAGCTCGTCGACCTCGAGGCCGTAGTCCCCGGTGTACTCGCTCCCGTCCGCCCGCGACGCGCCGAACGGGCCGACGGATGCCGCGACGAACCGTGCACCCGCGTCCCGGGCCACGACCACGCTGCGACGCAGCAGCGCCTCGACGTCGTCGTCGTCGATCCCGTGACCGTAGGCGAGCTGGTACGAGGCGGTGATGACGACGTCCGCCCCCGCCTGGACGAACTCGGCGTGCGCCTCGCGCACCTCGTCCGGGTCGTCGCGCAGCAGCGACGCCGACCACAGGCTGCCGGTCAGATCGTTCCCGCGCTCCTCGAGCAGGGTCCCGAGCCCTCCGTCGAGCACGAGCGGCCGCCGGCGCATCGCGTGCAGCAGATCGGGCATGCCGTCACGCTACCCGGCCCCGTGAGTTCACGGCCGATCGGGCGCCGTGGCGAGGTTCGCGAGATTGCCGTCGGGATCCCGGACCTGCGCCACGCGCTCGCCCCACGGCATGTCGGCCGGATCTGCGACCGACTCGCCGCCGGCGAGGAGCCACGCGGCGTGCGCGGCGTCGACGTCGTCCACGTAGAACCAGAGGGCGACCCGGTCACCGTCCGTCGCGGCATCCGGAACACGGCCGATGCCGAGCGCCTCGGTCCCGAGGCGCAGCGACACGTAGTCGTCCTCGTCGCCGCTCGCGAAGCGGTACTCGACGGTCGCGTCCAGCGCGGTCTCGTAGAAGCCCACGAGACGAGGAAGATCACGCGAGTTGAGGATCGGGAACAGGCTGCGCACACCCATGACCGCGATGCTACGCCCGCTCCGCCCGCGCCGGAACAGACCGATCCCGTCGACGCCGACGCCGTCGACGTCCGCTCCGACGGGATCGGGCGTCTCGGGCGCCCGGTCAGAGGAAGATGTCGGGGAAGAGGTCGCTGTCGGGCGTGCCGGGCACGGCGGCGTAGCCCGCGAAGTCGGTGATCCCGGCATCCGTCAGCACGTCCTCGACGATGAGCGTCTGGCCCGTGTACTCGCGCGCGGGCTTCAGCAGCACCTCGTACGCGGCGTCGGCGTAGATCTCGGGCGTGCGGCTGACCTTCATCATCGTGTCGCCGCCGAGGGCGAATCGCACGGCGGCCGTGGCGATCGTCGTCCGCGGCCAGAGGGTGTTCGCCGCGATGCCGAGCCGGGCGAACTCCGCGGCCATCCCGAGGGTCGCCATCGTCATGCCGTACTTCGCGAGCGTGTAGCCCGTGTGCGCACCGAGCCACTTCGGGTCGAGGTTCAGCGGCGGCGACAGCGACAGGATGTGCGGGTTCTCGGCATCCTGCAGGATGGGCGCCGCGGCGCGCGAGAGCATGAACGTCCCGCGGACGTTGACGTCCTGCATGAGGTCGTACTTCTTCGCCGGCAGGTCGAGCGAGCGCGACAGGTCGATCACCGACGCGTTGTTGACGACGATGTCGATGCCGCCGAACTCGCCCTGGGTCTTGAGGACCGCCTCGGTCACGTCGTCGTCGTTGCGCACGTCGCCGACGAGGGGCAGTGCCCGACCGCCCGCCGCGCGGATCTGCTCGGCCGCAGAGTGGACGGTTCCCTCGAGCTTCGGATGCGGGGTGTCGGTCTTCGCGAGAAGCGCGACGTTCGCGCCGTCGCGCGCCGCGCGCAGGGCGATCGCGAGGCCGATGCCGCGGCTGCCGCCGGACATGAGGATGGTCTTGCCGGCGAGGTTCGTTTCGGTCATCTCTTGGTCTCCTGCGTCGAGTTCATGCGG
>JBEVLS010000104.1:0-4887 GCA_040509015.1 Microbacterium sp. | reverse complement strand
GCCGCGATCGCGTGGCGCGACCTCGACCGCACGATCGCGGGACTGGGGGCTGACGGACCCCGGTGGCGGGCCCTGGTGCGCCCGCTCGGGCGGAACCTCGACGCCCTGCTGGAGTTCACCGGCGACCAGCTGCTGCGCATCCCCCGGCATCCCGTGGCCGTTGCCCGCTTCGGACTGCGCGTGCTGCAGACCGGGACGCCCCTCGACAGGCTCACGTTCCGGACCGATGCGGGCGCTGCGCTGCTGTCGGGCGTCCTCGCTCACGCGAACGCGCGGATGCCGTCGCTCGCGGCCTCCTCATCCGGGCTCTTCCTCGCCGCGCACACGCACACCCGCGACGGCTGGGCCTATCCCCGAGGCGGGGCGCAGCGCATCGCCGACGCGCTCGTGGACGACCTGCGCGCCCACGGCGGCGTCATCGAGACCGCCACCCGCGTCGACTCGCTCGCCGACCTGGATTGGGGCGACCCGGATGCCGGTGACGTGCTGATCCTCGACACGTCGCCGAGGCTCGCGCTCACGCATCCCGACATCCCCTCCCACTACGCACGGGCGATCGACCGCTATCGGTACGGCGCAGGGGCGGCGAAGGTCGACTTCGCACTCGACGGACCGGTGCCGTGGGCGAACCCCGACGTGGCGCAGGCCCCCACCGTGCACCTCGGCGGCACGGCGGCCGAGGTGGCCGCGAGCGAGAACGCCGTCGCTGCCGGCCGCGTGAGCGAGCGCCCGTACGTCCTCGCGGTGCAGCCGTCGATCCTCGACGAGACGCGGGCGCCCGCGGGCAAAGCGACGCTGTGGGCGTACATCCACGTGCCGGCCGGGTCGACGCTGGACCCCACCGAGCTGGTCACGCGACAGGTCGAGCGCTTCGCCCCGGGGTTCCGCGACCGCATCCTCGCCTCGCACGCCATGTCGGCCGCCGAACGCGCGTCCTTCAATCCCAGCGACATCGGCGGCGACATCCTCGGCGGCGCGTTCACGATGGTCCAGGCGATCCGTCGACCGATCCTCTCGACGACGCCGTGGCGCACGCCCATGCGCGGCGTCTACCTCGGCTCGGCCGCCACGCCCCCGGGGCCGGGCGTCTCCGGCATGCCCGGCTGGCGGGCCGCGCAGCAGGCGCTGCGGGATGCCGGTGAACCCGCCGAGCTCGGAGACCTCTTCCCGCGGTGAGCCGGCGCCTCAGTCCTTGACCCGGCGCCGCTCCGAGAGGTCGAGCACCGACACGACGAGCGCGAGCGTGAGGAAGATCGCGACCGAGATCATGCCGTACGCGTAGGCGTCGTGATAGACGACGAGATCGTCGCTGGAGCCCGTCTCGCGGTAGATCGTGGCGTAGAAGAGCGACAGGCCGACCGCGGTGCCGACGGCCGTCCCGACCCGCTGTCCGAGCTGGCCGACCGAGCCCGCGACGCCGCCCTGCTTCACGGGGATGTCGGCGAGCGTCAGGGTCTGGTTCGGGGCGATGACGAGTCCTCCGCCGGCACCGCCCACGACCATGACGGCGGCCATCAGCCAGGGCGTCCAGGTCGGGTCGCCGAACAGGGCCGAGAGCACGAGCCCGCCGACGCACGCGAGCATCGCGATCAGTCCCCACACCACGATGGGCCGGCCGAACCTGTTGACGAGGTTGCCGCCCACCCAGGACGACACGGCGCTCGCGAGGGCGAAGCCGATCGACACCATGCCCGCGTACACGGGCTCGAGCCCGAGACCGATCTGCAGGAACAGCGTCGTCAGCAGGAACAGGGCGGGAGCAGCCGTGAAGTACGCCGTCTGCAGAAGGGTGCCGTTGCGGTACGACGCGATCCGGAAGAGCTTGAGCGGAAGGATCGGCGAGCCGCCCTTCGCCGCGTAATGCCGCTCCCACGCCAGCAGCGCCGAGACGAAGATGCCGAAAGCGACGAGAAGCCACCAGCGGGCCGGATTGTCGGTAGGGGCTCCGGTCGTGAACAGGAACGGCCACATCAGCGCGACGACCGAGAGGGCGAAGAGCACGAGTCCGACGGGGTCGAGCTGGACGGGGCGCGACGACCGTGTGCGCGTGGGCGGCAGCAGCCACAGGACGCACGCGATCGCGATCAGACAGAGGGGCACATTCATCCAGAAGATGAGGCGCCACCCGTCGGTGGGACCGCCGAGTGCGATGAGGAGTCCGCCGAGCGTCGGACCGAACGCCGTCGCGACGCCGATCGTCGCGCCGAACAGTCCGAATGCGCGACCGCGCTCCTTGCCCTGGAAGAGCTCCTGCGCCATGCCGAGCACCTGCGGCATCTGAATGCCGGCCGCGACCCCCTGCAGAAGACGCGCCACGAGCAGCACCGTCGCCGTGGGGGCCAGCGCGCACAGGATGCTCGTGAGCGTGTAGAGCGAGAGCCCCACGACGAAGAGCATCCGCCGCGATCGCTGGTCGCCGAGCCGCCCGGCGGGCACGAGCACCAGACCGAACGTGAGCACGAAGCCCGACACGATGAGCTGCAGCTCGGTGGACCCGGCGTCGAGCACGGATCCGATCGACGGCAGCGCGACGTTGACCTTGGTCAAGTCCATGATCGTGATCGCGGCGACCCCGACGCAGACCCAGAACGCCCGCCAGCGTGCGGCCGGGCTGAGCGGGATCGCGGAGGTCGCGGGATGCTGTTCGGAGGGCGCTGTCACGGACTTCAGGCTAACGGGGGTGGGACCGGGCCGGGCGACCTGGAAGAATGATGCGGTGAAGCTCCTCGTCGCGGCCCTCGAGGCCGAACTCGTCGCATTCCCCGCCGACCTCCCCGGTTTCGACCGGCTCGTCACGGGTCCGGGCAAGCTGCAGGCGACGTATGCGCTCACCCGCGCGCTCGACGCGAAGGACTACGACGAGGTCCTGGTCGTCGGGACCGCCGGTGCGATCGACGCCCGACTCGATGCATCCGTCTTCGACGTGGATGCCGCGATCCAGCACGACGTCACCGACATCGACGGCATCGTCGGCCAGCATGTCTCGCTGCCGACCCGCGTCGAGCTCGGGCGCGAAGGCGTCACGATCGCGACGGGCGACCATTTCGTCGACGACGCCGAGGCCGTGGGCGTCATCCGCCCGCTGGGCGCAGGTCTCGTCGACATGGAGACCTACGCGTACGTGTGGGTGGCGCAGCAGTTCGGGGTGCCGATCCGCGTGCTGAAGTCGGTGTCGGACCGTGCGCAGGACGACGCGATCACCGATTGGCGGGCGACGGTCGCCGCCTGCAGCGCTCAGCTCTGGGACGTCGTGCGCGCCGAGTACGACTTCTGACCTACGAGTCGTCGCGGCTCGCGAACAGCCCGCGCAGCGCGAGGAACACCAGCAGGGCGACGACGGCGACGATCACGAGCTTGAAGATGAACGCCAGCACCGAGAACAGCACGTTCACCAGGAACCAGGCGATCACGATCGCGACGATGACGCCGAGAATGGTCCAAACGGTGTTCTTGGTCATGCCACTAGCCTAGATACCCGGTGCCTCCACTCCCGCCCATCCGGCGATCGGAGCGCGCGGCACCCCATCCACCCACGACTCGGATCGAGGAACCCATGTCGAACCCCACCGGACTTCCGCCGGAGAACACCGGCGACCAGCCGGATGAGACGACGGATGCCGCGGCCGCCGAGCCGAACGAGGCACCCATCGCCGCTGAGCAGCCCACCGAGGCATACCCGCCCGCGGACGTCCAGCCCACCGAGGCGTATGAGCCCGCAGCGGAGCAGCCCACCGAGGTCTACCCGCCGGCCCCGGACGTGCCGGCGTACCCGGCCGCCGACGCCTCCGGACAGCCCGTCGCGGGCGCCGCTCCCCAGGCGGCGTACCCGCCTGCCGGTTACCCGGTCGCCACCGCACCCAAGGCGCCCGACACGCGCCCCAAGACGTTCGGGTGGGTATCGCTCGGTCTCGCGGTCGCGGGTCTCGTGCTCGTGCTCATCGCCTTCATCCCGCTCCTGTGGGTGTCGTTCGTCCTCGCGCTCGTCGGCGGAATCCTGCTGCTGGCCGGCCTCGTCTTCGGCATCGTCACGCTCGTCAACAAGAAGCAGGGCGGCAAGGGCCTCGGCATCGGAGCCATCATCGTGTCGGTGCTCGGCGGCGGCGCCTGGATCGGCGCCCTCATCTGGTCGCTCGTGCTGATCGGTCTGGCGAGCTCGGGGAGCTCGACCGGCACGGTCGACCCCGCGCCGGAGCCGACGTCGATCGAATCGGTCGCGCCGAGCGCCGCGCCCGAGGAATCCGAGGGCACGGGCGCAGCGACGGGCGACGAGGCGGCGTTCGTCGAAGCCGTCCGCCCCGAGATCACCGCGCTGATGCAGGAGGTCGAGCCGAGCCTCACGCCCGAGCTGGTCGCGACGGCGTTCCCCGACGAGACGCTGATCGGGATGGGTCAGGCCGTCCTCTCGGCCGGCGAGCTCGGCCGAGACGCATTCGTCTCGTCTCTCGCGCAGTCGGGCCTGACCGACGAGCAGGCGACGAGGTTCTACGACGCGCTCCTCACCAACGCTCAGGCGTATCTCGCGGAGTAATCCGGATCACGTTCGAAGGCGGCATCCCTCACGGGGTGTCGCCTTCGGCGTCTGCGGGCTCAGCCGGCGACGGGCGCGACGGCGTCCTGGCGGATGATGCTGGGGCCCTCGGCGGTCGCCTCGACGAAGATCCCGGCGGGGAGGTCGGCCTGCATGGCTTCGACGGGGCTGATCACGCCGACGGCACGGCCGCCGATGCGCAGCTCGTCGAGCGTGCGCATCGCGATGTCGAGCGTCTCCCGGTCGAGGGATCCGAATCCCTCGTCGATGAACAGGGTGTCCAGCCGGACTCCGCCCGCCTCGGCGGTGACGACGGGGGCGAGCCCGAGCGCGAGGGCGAGGGAGGCCAGGAACGTCTC
>JBEVLS010000103.1:0-13707 GCA_040509015.1 Microbacterium sp. | reverse complement strand
TCGAGGACCCCCACGCGCACGCCGCCGCGCACGGTGACGCGCCCTCGATCGGGCTCGAGGCGGCCGGCGAGCATCGCGAGAAGGCTCGACTTGCCGTCGCCGTTGCGTCCGACGACGCCGATGCGGTCGCCCTCGTCGATGCCGAGCGAGACGGAGTCGAAGACGACCTTGGTGGGGAACTCGAGATGAAGGGCCTCGGCCCCGAGAAGATGCGCCATGTCGGTTCCAGGCTACGCGAGACGGTCCGCGCCCTCCGCCGCGGCCGTCCCGGCTAGTACCAGATGCTCAGGCGCGGCGCGGTGTGCCAGCCGAGCACCCGGGAGGCGGTCGCGGCATCCGTCGTTCGCACTCGACCCGCCGCCGACAGCGTCGCGACCGACACACCGCCGAGGTACAGCGCCGAGAGCTCCGCGACGCCCAGCGCCACCTCGACGGCGCCGTCGGGAGTCGCGTCGGCACGCGGCACGGTGCCGCGGCCGCCGACGACCTCGAGCAGCCAGCGCCCTTCGGCGAAGCCGAGCGGATCGACGACATCGAGCAGCAGCGCCCCGTCGGAGGCGTAGTCGCGGGCCTCGAGCGCGGCGACGACGTCGAGCACGCGCAGATACTGGTGGTCGGTCACGGTGACGACCGCCGCGCGCTGGTCGGAGATCATCCACAGCAGAGGCTCGTCGACCGAGAGGAGCTCGGCGCGGACCTCTCCGATGAGATCGAGCTCGATGAAGTAGCGCCACAGGGCGGCGTAGGCGTCGTCGGTCTCGGCGAGGAGGAAGCCGATCGAGACCGACGACTTCGTGTAGTCGTCGTCGTTCTCGCGCACGGAGTAGACCGCGACCCCTCGCACCGCGCCGTCGGGATCGCTGTACTGCACGGCGCGCTTCGCGCCGGGGTTCTCGAACGTCGGCGTCGTGCCGGTGAAGAAGTCCCACGCCCCCGAGTTGACGTCGATCTCGCCGGGCACGGCCGACCGCGCACGGTGATGGAGCGGCTCGAGCACCTCGCGCGCCCGCTCGCGGGAGATGAAGTCGACGCGCCCGGCGGGTCGTGGTCCGATCCAGGACGCGCGCTTCGTGTCGATGCGCCAGGTCGCCGCGGCCGCCGCAGGGGCGAAGCCGTAGCGCCCGTAGAGCGTCGACTCGCTGACGGTGAGCATCGCCATGGGGATGCCGGCGGCCTGCGCCGCGCGCAGCTCGCCCTCGAGCATCGCCCGCGCGATGCCGCGGCGGTGATGCGTCTGAGCCACCGTGACGGCGGAGATCGCGCACGACGCGAGCTCACGACCACCGGGGACTGCGAGTCGGCCCAGCCACGACGCGATCGTGCCGACGGGCGACTCCTTCAGCGGCGAGTCCGGGTCGTAGATGCCGGTGATCCGCCGGTGGCCGCTGCGCTCACGCGACGTCGCGACCTGCTCGTCGGATCTCTCGCCGTCGAGGAAGCCGCGCGCCACGGATTGGAGCCACCCCGGGAAGTCGTCGCCGTCCACGGCGACCCTGCGGGCCTCGAAACCGCTCTCGGCCAGGCGGGCGGCGGACTGCGGGTCGACCGCGCCGTCGCGGAAGACGGCGGCGTCTTCGTCGAAAGTGCTCATGCCCACGATCCTACGAGCGGCCGGCGACGCCGCACGGGGTCATCCGGCCAGAATGCGAGCGCCCGGGACCGGGCCGTGCACGTGCAGCGCGTCGTAGCCCGCCGCGGACAGCGTCACCTGCAGGTCGAGCGCGGACTCCGGGTCGCTCGCCAGGAAGGCGATCGTCGGGCCCGAGCCCGACACGATGCCCGCGAGCGCCGACGGATTCGCGTCGCCGAACTCCAGGAGCTCGCGCAGATCCGGACGCAGGGACAGCGCCGCCGTCTGGAGGTCGTTGCGCAGGGACTCGGCCAGACCGACGGGGTCGCCGGCGCGCAGGGCGTGCAGCACCGCGGGATCGACGTCGGGCACACCGGCGGACGAGCGGATGTCGTTCGTCGTGCGCAGCTCGTCCAGGTGCGCGTACACCTGGGGCGTGGACAGACCCTCGGTGGAGGGCACGACGATCCAGTCGAAGCGGCCCTTGGCCAGAGCGGGGCTCAGCTGGTCGCCGCGACCGGTCCCGATCGCCGTGCCGCCCAGGAGCGCGAACGGCACGTCCGCCCCGAGCCGGGCCCCGAGACGCTGGAGCTCGGCGCTGCCCAGATCGGTGCCCCAGAGGGTGTCGCACGCCAGGAGGGCGGCCGCGGCATCCGCGGAGCCACCGCCCATGCCGCCCGCGACCGGAACGTGCTTGACGATGTCGAGGTGCACGCCACCGGTGTACCCCGCCTTCTTGGCGACGAGCCGAGCCGCGCGCAGCGCGAGGTTGCGGTCATCGGCGGGTACGCCCGCGACGTCGACCGTTCCCGACACGGCGATCGTGAACTCGTCGGAGTGCGACGCCACGACGTCCTCGTAGAGCGACACCGCCTGGTAGGCCGAGGCCACGTCGTGATAGCCGTCGTCCTGCACGCCGCCGACCTCGAAGAAGAGGTTCAGCTTCCCGGGCGCCCGTACGCGGACGCGATCGGCGACGAGGAGCTGTGTCACCGCTGCGCCGAATCCGCCCAGAGATCGACGTCGATGCCGTCGGAGAGGGCGTCGATGCGCTCGAGCTCCTCGGTCGAGAACGCGGGGCCGTCGAGCGCCGCGATGTTCTCGTCGATCTGCGCGGGGCGCGAGGCTCCGATCAGAGCGGATGCCACGACGCGGTCGCGGAGCACCCACTGCAGCGCCATCTGGGCCAGCGACTGACCGCGCTCCTTCGCGATGACGTCGAGGCTGCGCAGCTTCGCGAGCCCCGTCTCGGACAGCGAACGGTCGGGCACCGACCAGCGCTTCTGCGCGCGATCGGCCGGGCCGCCGCCGAGGTACTTGTCGGTCAGCAGACCCTGCGCGAGGGGGGTGAACGCGATCGCCCCCATGCCCTCCTGCGTCAGCACCGACGTCAGGCCGTCCTCGACCCAGCGGTTGAGGATCGAGTACGACGGCTGGTGGATCACCAGCGGGGTGCCGAGCGAGCGAGCGACCGCGGCGGCCTCCGCGGTGCGCTCGGCGCTGTACGACGAGATGCCGACGTAGAGGGCCTTGCCCTGCCGGACGAGGGTGTCCAGCGCCCCGACGGTCTCTTCGATCGGCACGTCGGAATCGACGCGGTGCGAATAGAAGATGTCGACGTAGTCCACGCTCATGCGCTTCAGGGACTGCTCGGCGCTGGCGAGGATGTACTTGCGCGACCCGCCGTCGCCGTACGGGCCGTTCCACATGTCGTAGCCGGCCTTGGACGACAGGATGAGCTCGTCGCGGTAGGGCGCGAAGTCCTCGCGCATCATGCGGCCGAAGTTCGTCTCGGCCGTGCCGTACGGCGGCCCGTAGTTGTTCGCGAGATCGAAGTGCGTGATGCCCTTGTCGAACGCGTGGCGCAGGAGCGCGCGCTGGTTGTCGAAGGGGATGTTGTCGCCGAAGTTCCACCACAGACCCAGCGAGATCGGCGGGAGCGTCAGCCCCGACGTTCCGACGCGACGGAAGTCGGCGTCGTCGTAGCGGTCGTCCGCGGCGGTGTACGGACGGTGGAGGTCTCCTCCACGGGAACGGTAGCGCTGCTCATCGGTCACGCTCCCAGGCTAGCGATGACACACGTCCCGCGCGCGTTCGGCGTCACGGGGCGGGTGCATGCACAGGCCCCCGCGGAGGTCAAGGGTCGAGACGGGAAACGTCACCGTAACGGATGGTGCGTACAGTTGCTGATCCCGGATGGCCGACCGGGTGCTCGCCCGCCCCCGAGGAGAAGAATGATGACACCCCCCGCGCTCTCCGCCCTTCCGGCCCGCACGCAGTCGTGGGCGACGCTGCTGCAGCGACCCGACGTGGCGCTCGAGGACGGCATCCTGCATCTGGTCCACGAGACCGTCGCCCCCGCGGAGGCGCGGACCGCCGACCTGCTCCTCATCGCCCAGACGCTCGAAGCGGCGGACGTGCCGGTCATGCTGATCCGCCACGGTCACTCGGTCGACGCACTGGTGGTCGACGTGGCACGGCGCAGCGAGGCGCTCGCGGCGCTCGGCGCGCTGTGCGAGAGCGAGCCGGTGTACGTCAAGGCGCGGCGCCGACCGCCCGTTCCGGCGTCCGAGGCCGCCGATCCCGGCCCCGAGCCGTCCTCCCTCCGCGTCTACCGCCCCAGGATCACGCGCAGCGGAACCCTGCGCTACGGCCCCGCCCACGCGGCACTGGTGGAGTTCTGGCGATTCGACGACGGCGCCGAAGCACCCCACGACAACGCGCTCACCCGACGCGCGATCTCCGCCGAGGACCTCTCGTTCACCGCCGTCGAGCGTCACGGCCGGGTGTGGCGGACGATCGACGGCATGTTCGACCCGCAGCCGCACGAGTTCACCGAAGACGTCGACCTCGTCTTCTCGTGGGTGGACGGATCGTCGAGCGACTTCCAGCGCCAGCGTGCCGCGCAGCAGGCCCAGTACGTCGTCGGCGAGGGCGATGACGGTCCCGCCCGGTACCGTCACGTCGACGAGCTGCGCTACGCGCTGCGCAGCGTCCACATGTACGCGCCGTGGGTCCGCCGCATCTTCATCGCCACCGACTCCCCCGCTCCGGCGTGGCTGCGCAACCACCCGAAGGTGACGATCGTGCGCAGCGAGGAGTTCTTCGCCGATCCGTCGACGCTCCCGACGCACAACTCGCACGCCGTCGAGGCCCAGCTGCACCGCATCCCCGGGATCGCGGAGCACTTCCTCTACTCGAACGACGACATGTTCTTCGGTCGGCCGGTCTCGCCCGAGATGTTCTTCACCCCCGCGGGTGTGACGAAGTTCGTCGAGTGCGACGTGCGGATCGGCGTCGGCGACCCGGCTCCGGCGCGCAGCGGCCACGACAACGGTCTGCGGGTCAACCGCGCTCTCCTGCGCGAGCGGTTCGGACGCACGATCGTGCGCGACCTCGAGCACTGCGCGACGCCGCTGCGTCGCAGCGTCATGGCCGAGCTCGAGCAGACCTTCGCCGAGGACTTCGCCCGCACCGCGGCATCCCGTTTCCGCTCCGCGAGCGACATCTCGGTCACCAACAGCCTCTACCACTACTACGCGCTCATGACGGGGCGCGCGGTCGCGACGCGGGCACCGCGCGTGCGCTACGTGCAGACGACGATGGCCTCGGGACTGCGACGGATGTCGCGGATCGCCACGCGCACCGACGTCGACATGTTCTGCCTCAACGACGGCGGCGGCGCGGCGGAGGTGCCCGAGGACGTGCGCGTGCAGACGCTGCGGGCGAGCCTCGAGCGCATGTTCCCGGTCCGCGCTCCGTGGGAGCGGTCGGAGATCAGCGAAGCACGCCGATCGGCTCGGTCGGCGCATCCCGCCGGACGGGGCTGAGCGGCGCGACACCCGAGAGCAGCAGGCGCCGCTGAGCCTCGTCGGCGTCGATGTGCTCGAGCACGTTCGTCACGTCGACCGGCACGACGGAATGGACGACCGTGTCGTCGTAGAGGTGCACCAGATTGAACGCCTGCGCGCCGTCCTGCGGGCGCGTGCCGCCGACGGGCACGGTGAGGTCCTGCGCGTAGCACGTGGAGGACGCGACCGAGACGGGGATGCCCGCGAACGTCGCGAAGGTCGAGTAGTGCAGGTGGCCGGCGATGATCGCCCGCACGTCGGTGCCGCGCAGCACGCGCGCCAGACGCGACTGGTCGCGCAGCTCGACGCTCGCCGCGAGGGGCAGGATGCTCGGCACGGGAGGGTGGTGCATCGCGAGGATCGTGCCCAGCGGCGCCGGGGTGGCGAGCACGCGCTCGAGCCAGGCCAGCTGGTCGTCGCCGATCTCGCCGTGATGCTCTCCCGGGACCGTCGAGTCGAGCGTGATCACGCGGAGTCCGTCGAGCTCGTCCACCCGATCGAACGGCGCCATGTCGGGCGCCTCGTCGAGGAGCGACTCGCGGAACGAGGCACGGTCGTCGTGGTTGCCCATGACCCACAGGATCCGCGCGCCGAGACGCTCCGCGAACGGCTCGACGAGGGCGCGGAGCTCGGCGTAGGCACCCGCCTCACCGAGGTCGGCCAGGTCGCCCGTGAAGACGACGGCATCGGGACGGATGCCGCTGGCCTCGATCGCGCCGAGGGCCCGGGAGAGCCGCTCCGCGCCGTCGAGCGCGTCGAAGATCCAGGGCGCGCCGGCACGCAGATGCGTGTCGCTGATGTGGAGCAGGACCCGTTCCGGAGCAGGGTGCTCGGCGGTGCGCATCGCGTTTCTCCCCCGCCTCGGGATTTTGCGAGGCTGGCCGAAATGTTACAGGCATGTTTCGCGATCCCGGAAACGACGCGGTGAACAGCGGCGTAACAGTGCGCGATCAGACGACGCGTGCGATCCTCACGAAGTCCTCGATCGAGAGCTCCTCGCCGCGCGCGGTCGGCGCGACCCCCGCCCGCTCCAGCACCGCCGACGCCTCGGCGGACGAGCCTCCCAGCACGCTCGAGAGCGCCTGCCGCAGCATCTTGCGACGCTGCTGGAACGCCGCGTCGACGATGCGGAACGTCGCGCGGCGCTCATCCTCGGTGCCGCGTGAGGCGGCATCCCGTTCGAATGCCACCAGCACGCTGTCGACATTCGGCACGGGCCAGAACACCTGACGCGACACCATCCCCGCCAGGCGCCAGGCGCCGTACCAGGCGGCCTTGACGCTCGGGGCGCCGTAGGTCTTGGAGCCCGGCGGCGCGGCCAGACGCTCGCCGACCTCGGCCTGCACCATCACGACTCCGCGCTGCAGCGAGGGGAACGTCTCGAGGAAGTGCAGGAGCACCGGCACGCTGACGTTGTAGGGGAGATTCGCCACGAGCACCGTCGGATCACCCGGCAGCTCGGTCACGCGCAGCGCGTCGGCGTCGACGACGGTCAATGCGTCGTCCGGCACCCCGTGGGCCGACGCGGTGCGGGGCAGCCGCTCGGCGAGCCTGTGATCGATCTCGACGGCGGTCACCGATGCGCCCGTCTCGAGGATCGCGAGCGTGAGCGAGCCGAGCCCCGGCCCCACCTCGACGACCCGTTCGCCCGCCTGCACGCGCGCGACCTGCACGATCTTGCGCACCGTGTTGGCGTCGACGACGAAGTTCTGGCCCAGCTTCTTGGTCGGAGTGACGTCGAGTTCGGCGGCGAGCGCGCGGATCTCGGCGGCTCCGAGCAGGGTCACGGGCATGTGTCAACAGTACCGAGCAGTGTCCAGGCAAACGTCACGCAGCGTTCACACGGCGGGAACACGGTCGACGTCCGAGAAAGCGCATGCTGGATACAGGTGGATGCGGCTTGGCGGCTGCATCCATCTGATCAGGGCCGCGCACACTTGGGGATGCGCGACCTTTCAGACTCTGGGGGCCTGAATCGTGGAATCCGAACAGCGCACGCAATTGACACGCGGGGCACGCGGCGCGGCGCAGAAGAACGACAACTCCGCGCTGTTCGCGGTCATCTCGGGAATAGCGACGCTCGGCGTCCTCGCGTACGCGATCTTCCTGCTCAATCCCGCGAACCGCGGCGATTTCCTGCCCTACGCGCTGGTCATCACCGCCGAGACGATCCTCGTCTTCCACGCCCTGCTGGCGATGTGGACGATCATGTCGTCGAGCTACGAGCCGCGGGACTTCCGCTACCACGAGGCGAAGCGCGACCTGCTGCCGTTCGTGCGACGCGGCGACGACGGGATGTACCTGAAGCGGCACCCCGTCGTGATCGACGTCTTCGTGACCGTCTACGGCGAGGACCTCGACATCGTCCGGCGCACGGTCGTCGCCGCGATCGCGCTCCGGGGCGCGCACCGCACCTGGGTGCTCGACGACGGCAAGTCGGACGCCGTGCGCGCCCTGGCCGGCGAAGTCGGCGCCCGCTACGTGCGGCGCATGAGCAACACCGGCGCGAAGGCCGGCAACCTGAACCACGCGCTCACGCTGGCGAAGGGCGATTTCTTCGCGGTGTTCGACGCGGACTTCGTGCCCAAGCCCGAGTTCCTGATCGAGACCGTGCCGTTCTTCGTGGACGAGAGCGTCGCGTTCGTCCAGACTCCGCAGGCGTACGGCAACCTGCACACCGCGATCGCCCGTGGCGCGGCGTACATGCAGACGATGTTCTACCGCTTCGCGCAGCGCGGACGCAACCGGTTCAACGCCGCCTTCTGCGTCGGCACGAACGTCATCTTCCGGCGTACGGCGATCGACGAGATCGACGGCATCTACGCGGACTCCAAGTCGGAGGACGTGTGGACGGCCCTGCGCCTGCACGAGAAGGGATGGCGGTCGATCTACATCCCCGACGTCCTGGCGATCGGCGACGCCCCCGAGACGATCGAGGCGTACAGCAAGCAGCAGCTGCGGTGGGCCACCGGCGGCTTCGAGATCCTGCTCACCCACAATCCGTTCAGCCCTCGGCGGCGTCTCAACGCCGACCAGCGCATCCAGTACTTCGTCACCGCGACGTTCTACCTCACCGGCATCGCGCCCCTGCTGCTGCTGCTCGTCCCGCCGCTGGAGATCTTCCTCGACCTGCGCCCGATGACCATGGACATCACGCCATGGACGTGGGCGTTCTACTACGCCGGCTTCTACGTCATGCAGATCTTCCTGGCATGGTTCGTCGTCGGGTCCTTCCGCTGGGAGACCCTCACCCTGTCGACGGTCTCGTTCCCGATCTACGCCAAGGCCCTGTGGAACGTCGTGTGCGGCAAGGACGTGGGCTGGCACGTGACCGGCACCGCGTCACGCCGTTCGCCCTTCAACTTCATCGTCCCGCAGGTGATCTTCTTCGTCTTCCTCGCGCTGACGTCGGTCGTGGGGATCTGGCGCGACATCGGGCACGGGACGGTGAGCCTCGCCACCGCGTGGAACGTGACCAACACGATCATCCTCGGCGCGTTCCTCGGAACCGCGGTCAGCGAGTACCGCGGCATGCGCCGCGCATCGGTGCGACGCCGACGGGAGGCGCCCGCGGCCGTGCCGTCGTTCACGCCGCGTACTGTCGTCGCCCGCCCGCTGGCGCCCGTGCAGATCGCGGCGATGACGAGCGAGCCGATGCGCGAACCCGTCCAGATGCTGCGCTCGGGACCCGACACCTCCAGTCCGGGACCCCGGCGCCACCGCTCGACGCTCACTCCCCCGATCGGAGCCTGACATGACCTGGCCCAACAGATTCCGGCTGCTCGTCGGCATGATCGCCATCATCGCCGTCGCGGCGGCGGGAACGCTCGTGTTCAACCAGCGGCAGCTCAAGGCCGAGAGTCTCACCGCCTCGATCATCGC
Source organism: Microbacterium sp. (assembly GCA_040509015.1). Lineage (GTDB taxonomy): Bacteria > Actinomycetota > Actinomycetes > Actinomycetales > Microbacteriaceae > Microbacterium. The sequence continues at coordinate 4,404 of JBEVLS010000103.1, read as the reverse complement.
CGAGCAGTACTCCGTCGGCACCACCTATGCCGGTGTGGTGACGGCGCAGCTCGTCGACGTGGGCGACTCCGTCGAGGTCGGCGAGCCGCTCTTCCAGCTGCGCAGCGCCATGCTCGCCCGCGACCTCGCCGATGCGTCCGTCGATCCCGCAGACCTCGGCCTCCAGCTCATGGAGGACGGCACGTTCGCCGTCACCGCCAACGTCTCGGGCGTCGTCTCGGAGGTGTTCTCGCCGGTCGGCGACTTCGCCTCGGCAGACGCCGCGCTCGCCACGATCGACCGGGACGGCACTCTCGCCGTGTCCGCGGAGTTCAGCCTCTCGCCGCGCGACTACGGCCGGATCTCGACCGGATCGATCGTGGACGTCCGCCTGCCGGACGACCGCACGATCCGCGGGACCGTCCGCGTCATCGACGTCGAGACGATCGCAGGTCAGGCGCGGTCGACGGTCATCGTCGACAGCTCCGCGCTGGAGTCCGGTGCCGACGAGCCGCTCTTCGCACCCGGCACCCCGGTGCAGGCGGCGATGTACCTGCGGGACGACGGTCCCCTGGCCGGGGTGTCCGACCTCGTGAGCGACTTCGTCCGGAAGATCGGACTGTGAACCGTGGCGCACTCGGGCGGGCAGTCTCCTCCGCGGTGATCGTGACGCTTCTGCTCGCGGGCTGCACGTCGGCGCCCGGAGAGTCCACGCCCACCGTCGCGGAGGGATGGAGGACGGCCGGTTCGTCGGCGGATGCCACCGCGACTCTGCGGGATCTGCCCGTGGAGAGTCTCGCGCCCGACGTCGTCTCGCGCGCCGCGGCCGACCTGGCCCCTCCCACCAACCGCTGGTACTCGGGGCTGGTCTTCGGCGAGGCCGTGCAGCGGATCTTCCCCTTCCCCCTCGCCCTCGACGTGCGGAGCGATTCCTTCGCTGTGGCGCTGCCCCGGGTCGTCGTCGCCGAACGGGCGATCACGAGCGACGTGCCCGCGGGGATCGGCATCGGCGTGCCGGCCGACGGGCTCGAGATCGTCCGCACCGACCCCGTGTCGGTCACCGTGCGCTATTCACGGGACGGCGAGCCCGTCGGCGATCTGACGACCGCGCAGGGGTGGCCCGTCGTGGCGTTCACTGCGGCGACCGAGGTCGCACTGACGGCGGATGCCGCGTTGGAGCCCGTCGCGGACGGCACGTGGAGCGCGACGATCGCCGGGCAGGAATACGGGGTCCGCGCACCGGGCGCCGGTGTCGACGGCCGCGCCCTCACCCTCGCAGCCGGCGCGACCGCGCAGTGGTTCGCGGTCCCGGACGACTCCGACATCGAGACGTGGGCGGCCGCGCTCGGCGAATCGGTCGAGGGCGTCTCGACGTCGTTCTCGCTCGGCGCTGACACGGCATCCACTCGCCTCGACTACGGGACGGCGACGATCCTGGTGCCGTTCGCCGACAGGCAGGCGGCGGGCGACTGCGACCTCGGCTCGTTCGACACTCCGTACGGTGTCGTGAACGCCTGCGCGGCCACGACGCTGGAGTGGACGGTGCCGCTCGTCCAGCCGCGCGGTGCGTACGAGTTCGACGAGCTGGACGATGCGTCGCGGTCGGACCTGGTCGCCCAGATCGAACAGGACCTGGCGCTGACACCGGCGATCCCCGCCGACACCTACTTCGGCGGCAAGGCCCTCGCCAGGCTCGGCGCGCTCACGACGCTGGCCTCGGCCCTCGGCGCGACCGAACTCGCCGATCGGGTCGCCGATCGTCTCGAACTCGAGCTCGAGCCCTGGCTCGATCCCCGAGGATGCGAGACGCGGTCGGATCACTGCTTCATCTACGACGACGAGCTGCGTCTGGTCGTCTCGGGCACACCGTCGTTCGGTTCCGAAGAGGGCAACGACCACCACTTCCACTACGGCTACTTCCTCTCGGCGGCCGCCGCGCTCGCCGCGCAGCGCCCGGAGCTCGTCGAGACGCTCGCGCCGATCATGGATGTGCTCGCGGCCGACGTCGCCGCGGGGGCCCCCGACGACGCGCTTCCCGCGCTCCGCGCGTTCGACCCGTACCGCGGGCACTCGTGGGCGTCGGGACTCTCGCCCTTCGCCGACGGCAACAACCAGGAGTCCAGTTCCGAGGCGGTCGCCGCCTGGAACGGCCTCGCCCTCTGGGCCGCCGCGAGCGGCGACGACGATCTCGCCGCCACCGCGGTCTGGCTGCTGTCGGCCGAGGCGGATGCCGCGCGCACGCTGTGGCTCGAGCCGGATCTCCCCGACGGCTACGAGCACGGGATCGTGTCGCTCACCTGGGGCGCGAAGCGCGACTACGCGACATGGTTCAGCGGCGAGGGCTCGGCGATCCTCGGCATCCAGGCCCTGCCGATCGGTCCCGTCTCGCTCGACTACCTCGCCGGCGACCCCGCGCGCGTCGCGTCCAACGTCGCGGATGCGGGCGGGGATGCCGCCTTCGACGGCCCGCTCGGCGAATACGTCCTGCAGTACTCGGCGCTCGGGGGCCCGGACGCGCTCGCGCACGCCGAGTCGCTCACGGCGGACCTCGACCCCGCCGCACTCGACGACGGCACGTCGATGTCGGCGATCCTGGCGTGGCTCGCGGCCGTCCGGCTGGACTCGTCCGGCTAGACCCGTGACACACGGTGCGCAACCCCTCGCCCGCTCCGGCGCCGGGCGCTAGGTTACGGTCATGAGCTCCCCCACTTCGATCCCCGCCGACGCGTTCACGCTCAAGAGCCCGTACGGCAGGCGCGCGATCGCGCTGTCGGTCGCGGCCGCCGTCGGCGGCTTCCTCTTCGGGTTCGACTCGTCCGTCATCAACGGCGCGGTCGACTCGATCGACAAGAACTTCGAGCTCGGGAGCGTCCTCACCGGCTTCGTCGTGGCGGTCGCGCTGCTCGGCTGCGCGGTGGGTGCGATCATCGCGGGCAACCTGTCCGACCGGTGGGGCCGACTCAAGGTCATGATGCTCGGCTCGGCGCTGTTCCTCATCAGTTCCGTGGGTGCGGGACTCACCTTCAGTGTCCCCGACCTCATCCTGTGGCGCGTCCTCGGCGGCATCGGCATCGGCATCGCGTCGGTGGTCGCCCCCGCGTACATCGCCGAGATCGCGCCGAAGCAGATCCGCGGCGGCCTCGCGTCGCTGCAGCAGCTCGCCATCACGCTCGGCATCTTCGCGGCGCTCCTCAGCGACGCGCTGCTCGCCTGGGGCGCCGACGGCGCGTCGCAGCCTTTCTGGTTCGGTCTCGAGGCCTGGCGGTGGATGTTCCTCGTCGGGGTGATCCCCGCCGCCGTCTACGGCATCCTCGCCTTCACGATGCCGGAGTCTCCGCGCTACCTGATCGCCAAGGGCCGCAAGGACGAAGCCCGCAAGGTCTACGCGCAGCTCGTGCCGCCGGCCGACCTCGACAAGCACATCACCGAGCTCACGAACGCGATCGAAGAGGACCGCAAGAACTCGGGCGTCTCGCTGCGCGGGCCCGTCTTCGGACTCCAGGGCATCGTCTGGGTCGGCATCATCCTGTCGGTGTTCCAGCAGTTCGTCGGCATCAACGTGATCTTCTACTACTCGACCAGCCTCTGGCAGTCCGTCGGATTCCCGGAGTCCGCCTCGCTCGGGATCAGCGTCGTCACCTCGATCACGAACGTCCTCGTGACGCTCATCGCGATCTTCCTGGTGGACCGCGTCGGGCGAAAGCCCATCCTTCTCATCGGCTCGGTGCTGATGACCGTCTCGCTCGCCGCGATGGCCGTGTGCTTCCTGTTCGCGGAGGGTTCCGGACAGGACGTCTCACTGCCCGCGCCGTGGGGACCGATCGCGCTCGTCGCAGCGAACCTCTTCGTCGTCGGCTTCGGCGCCTCGTGGGGTCCGCTGGTGTGGGTGCTGCTCGGCGAGATCTTCCCGAGCCGCATCCGCGGCAAGGCGCTGGGCGTGGCCGCCGGTGCCCAGTGGATCGCGAACTTCCTCATCACGGTCTCGTTCCCCGCGATGTCGTCGTGGTCGCTCCCGCTCACGTACGGCATGTACGCCGCGTTCGCCGCGCTGTCGTTCGTCTACGTGGCCTGGAAGATCCCCGAGACCAAGGGCATGGACATCGAGCAGACCGAGACGCTGTTCGTGAAGAAGCAGAAGGTGCCGCGGGCCTGAGAGCCCCGCGCCATCGGCCGGTCGCTCGCCACCTCTAGGATCGGGATCATGACGAACAACTCCAAGTCTCACGAAGAGATCCGCGAAGAGCGCGAGCACGCCCAGAAGGAGAAGGACCGTCTCGAGGCGAAGGAGCAGACGCGCCTCGACGACGAGGACCGTCCGGAGTAGCACCCGAGCGACGCGACGCGTCCCGCCTCCGTCCTAGGATGGCGGGATGCCTTCGCTCGGCGACCTGATCGCACCACGCCGTCTGGGACGCGACTTCCGGT
>JBEVLS010000102.1:0-6795 GCA_040509015.1 Microbacterium sp. | reverse complement strand
GTGTGCGGCGACGAGGTGCGCAGCGTCTTCTTCGCCGACAACTCGCTCGAGTACTGCCCGACGTGCCAGACCGGGGGGAAGATCCTCGCGGATCGACGCCTGAGCCGCCTGCTCAAGTAGGCGCGCTACTCCGTCGTGCCCATGAGCAGCCGCGCGTCGTCGTCGACCCAGTCGAGCGACTTCGACACGGCCTTCTGCCACTGCCGGTAGCGGCGCTCGCGCTCGTCCTGCGGCATCCGCGGCTCGAACCGGACGTCTTCTCGCCAGTGCTCGCGCAGCTCGTCGCGCGAGGACCACACGCCCGTCGCGAGTCCGGCCGCGTACGCGGCGCCGAGCGCGGTGGTCTCGACGACCTCGGGCCGCACGACGGGGATGCCGAGGATGTCGGCTTGGAACTGCATGAGCGCATCGTTGCGGGTCATGCCCCCGTCGACGCGAAGCTCGGCGAGGTCGCGCCCGGTGTCGGCGACGACGGCCTCGATGACGTCGCGCGTCTGGAACGCGGTCGACTCGAGCGCCGCTCGCGCGATGTGCCCCTTGTTGACGTAGCGGGTGAGTCCGACCAGCGCGCCGCGCGCGTCGGGCCGCCAGTAGGGCGCGAACAGCCCCGAGAACGCCGGCACGAAGTACGCCCCGCCGTTGTCGTCGACCGTCGCCGCGAGGGTCTCGACGTCTTCGGAGCGCTGGATGATGCCGAGGTTGTCGCGCAGCCACTGCACGAGCGACCCGGTGACGGCTATCGATCCCTCGAGCGCGTACCGCGCGGGCTCGTCGCCGCAGCGGTAGGCGACGGTCGTGATCAGGCCGTGCTGCGAGCGGACGATGTCGGTGCCGGTGCCCACGAGCAGGAAGTTCCCCGTGCCGTACGTGTTCTTCGACTCCCCCGCGTCGAAGGCGGCCTGGCCGAAGGTGGCGGCCTGCTGGTCGCCCAGGATCCCCGCGATCGGGATGCCGCGAGCGACCCCCGGCAGGGCCACCTCGCCCAGCACCTCCGACGACGAGCGGATCTCGGGCATCATCTGCCGCGGGATACCCCACAGGGCGAGCAGGTCGTCCGCCCAGTCGAGGGTGCGCAGATCCATGAGGAGCGTGCGACTGGCATTCGTCACGTCGGTGACGTGGATGCCGCCGCGACTGCCTCCGGTCAGGTTCCACACGACCCAGGTGTCGGGTGTGCCGAACAGCAGGTGGCCGGCCTCGGCCGCCTCGCGGGCGCCGGGCGCGTGCTCGAGGATCCACGCCACCTTGGAGGCCGAGAAGTAGGTCGCCAGCGGAAGCCCGGTGACATCGGCGAAACGGTCGATGCCGCCCTCGGCGGCGAGCGCGTCGATACGGGGCTGCGTGCGGGTGTCCTGCCAGACGAGCGCGTTGTGCACGGGGCGTCCGGTGCGGCGATCCCACACGATCGCCGTCTCGCGCTGGTTCGTGACGCCCACGCCCGCGACGGACGCGGCGTTGAGCTGCGCCTGCGAGAGGGCCGAGGCGACGACCCATTCGGTGTTCGTCCAGATCTCGACGGGGTCGTGTTCGACGCGTCCGGCGCGGGGCAGGATCTGCTGGTGCTCGCGCTGGGCGGACGTGACGATGTGGCCCTCGGCGTCGAACACGATCGCCCGGGTGGATGTCGTCCCCTGGTCGATCGCCAGCACGTGCTCTGCCACTGATCCTCCTCGTCGAGTGGGGTGCCGCAGCGGCACTCCGTCAGGCTATCGTCGCGCCGTCGCCTCCGCGCTCCACGACGGATCCGCGGAATGGACGCGGTCGAGTCCTCGCTCCACCTCCGCCGCGACGCCGGCGGCATCCCACCCGGTGACCGGGGCGATCGCCTCGGCGACCTCGGTCGCGGAGGCTTCGGTCACCGCTCCGGTGAACGCGAGCGACGTGCGCCGCTGGAGCATGTCGTCCAGGTGCACCAGCTGTTCGGTGCGCGCCAGATGGCGAAGCTCGCCGGTGCTGTACTCGGGCGCGGTCGCCAGCGGGCGGTCCTGCGGATCGGCCGTGATCGCATCGATGACCTGAGCCGCGACGGTGCCGTAGCGATCGAGCAGCATCGCGGTCCGGGCGACCCCGAGGCCGGCCTCGTGATCGGAGATCCACTGTCGCCGAGCGCGCTCCGACGTCGGGTAGCCCTTTCCGCCGCCGATGGCCAGCCCCCTGGTCGACCTGCGGCGCGGCGTGGCGAGCAGCTCGAGCGCCCGGTCGGCCAGGTGCTCCGCCGAGGCACGGAACGTCGTCCACTTTCCGCCGACGAGGCTCAGCACCGTCGGGCCGTCCGCGCCCGCCAGGGGCTCGGCCTCGATGCGGTAGTCGCGCGACACGAAGCCGGGGGCGAGATCGCCGTGACCGGGCAGCGGGCGGACGCCGGCGAAACGGTAGACGATCTCGGACCGGTCGACCCGGATGCCGGGCAGCACGTGCCCGATCAGGTCGAGGAAGTAATCGACCTCGGCCTCGGTGCAGACGATCGGGTCGACCATGTCGTGCTCGAGGTCGGTCGTGCCGACCAGGACGCGACCCTTGAGCGGGTAGATCAGCACGATGCGGCCGTCGCTGTGCTCGAAGAAGAGCTCCCGCCCGCCGGTCGCGGCCAGAAGCGCGGGGTTGTCGACGACGATGTGCGACCCCTTCGTGCCGCCCATGTACGACGTCGCATCGCCGAGCGCGCGGTTGGTGAGGTCGGTCCACGGACCCGAGGCGTTGACGACGACGGATGCCGCGAAGGCGACCTCGTCGCCGGAGACCTCGTCGCGCAGCACGACGCGATCTCCGTCGACTCCGGCCGCTGCCGTGTAGTTCGCGGCGCGGGCCCTGTCGGCACCCGCGTCCTGCCCGTCGCGGAGCAGATCGAGAGCCAGGCGCTCGGGGTCGTGCAGCGACGCGTCCCAATAGGTGGCGGTGTACTTCACGCGGGGGTTCAGCTCGGGCAGCTGCGCCAGCGAGCGGCGCCGACCGAGGAACGTGTGCCTGGGCACCCGGCCGCCGCCGCGGGAGAAGGAGTCGTAGATCACGAGACCGATCTTGATGAGCGCGGCGCCGCGCTCGCGAGGCTTGCCGCCACCGTGCCGCAGGAACCGGAACGGGGCGCTGAGCACACCCGAGAAGGTGGAGTAGATCGGGATCGTCGTCTGCAGAGGGCGGACGTAGTGCGGCGCGATGCGCAGCAGTGCGTTGCGCTCCGTCACCGCTTCGTGCACCAGACGGAACTCGCCGTTCTCGAGGTAGCGCACCCCGCCGTGGATCATGTGCGACGACGCGGCCGAGGCCCCGCTGACGAAGTCGGCGCGCTCCACGAGGGCGACGTCGACGCCCTGGAGCGCGAGATCGCGGAACGTCGCGATGCCGTTGACACCTCCGCCGATGATCAGCACGTCGGCATACGGCCGCGTCTTCAGTTCGTCGAATCCCCGCGTCGTCATGCTCTCCCCCTCGGCTTCCGGTTCATCCATCCTCGCACCGATGGTCTTTGTTGCAGCGGGTTTGCACATACGTGCACCATGTACTCATGGACGACGTCGTGGACGAGAACCTCGCACAGCGATCCCTCACCGCGGCGCACCTCTACTACGTGCAGGACCGCACGATGGAGGCCATCGCACGCGAGCTCGGCACCTCGCGGTCCACGGTGTCGCGTCTGCTCGCCCACGCCCGGGCGTCCGGCATCGTCGACATCCGGATCCGATCGCCCTTCGAGGCTCCGCAGCTGCTCGGCGAACTGCTCGCGGAACGGTTCGGCGTGGTCGCCCACATCGCGCCCGTGCCCGACGACGCCAACGAGGTCGACCGGCTCGAGCGGGTGGCCGTCGCTGCCGCGCACCTGCTGGGCGAGCTCGTCCAGGCCGATATGACGATCGGCGTGGCGTGGGGCTCGACGACGGCCGCGGTGAGCAGGCGGCTGATCCCCCGCGCGATCCGCGGAACGACGGTCGTCCAGCTCAACGGCTCCGGCAACACCCACACGACGGGCCTCCTGTACGCCAGCGAGATCCTGAGCCGGTTCGCGACGGCCTACGGCGGCAGCGCGCAGCAGTTCCCGGTGCCGGCGTTCTTCGACGACCCGCGCACGAAGCAGGCGATGTGGCGAGAGCGCAGCACCCGCCGCATCCTGGCGCGGCAGGCCGAGATGGACCTGGTCGTGTTCAGCACGGGGTCCGCGGGGTCGCAAGTGCCGAGCCACGTCTATTCCGGGGGGTACCTCGAGCCCGAAGACATCGCCGAGCTCGAGACCGAGGGCGTGGTGGGAGACGTCGCGACCGTGTTCTTCCGCGCTGACGGATCGAGCGATCGCATCGCCCTGAACGAGCGGGCGACCGGTCCACGGCTCGACGTCCTGCGCCGTGTGAAGCGGCGGGTGTGCGTGGTGTCGGGCGTGTCGAAGCTCGCGAGTCTGCGGGGTGCACTCGCGGCCCATCTCGTGACCGACCTCGTGCTCGACGAGGCCTCGGCGCGCGCCCTCGTCGAGGCATGACCTGCATTCAGCGTCATGGAATGAAACCGCCGGTCAGACGTTCAGTACACTCGAGAGCATCGAAGTGCTCCGGGGTCGGTGAGAATCCGAACCGGCGGTGACAGTCCGCGAACCGACGCATCAGCATCCGAAACAGGTGCCGCAGAGGTTGATCCGGTGGAATTCCGGAACCGACGGTGATGCGATGGGCGACCATCGCTAGTCCGGATGGGAGGCAGCACGAGAGGCACCGGGTCAGACCTGCGTGTCGACGCTTCCCGTTTCCTCGAGCTCGGCGATCTCAGCCTGGAGCAGAGGAACACCCCATGACAGCGACCGCCGCCGAGCACGACGCGATGCGCCGCGCGTTCGCGCTCGCTCTGCGCGGGCCCCGCGGTGTCAATCCGCAGGTGGGCGCGGTGCTGCTGTCGCCGACGGGCGAGGTCATCGCCGAGGGCTGGCACCGCGGCGCGGGCACTCCGCACGCCGAAGTCGACGCCCTGTCGAAGACGGATGCCGCGCGCGGCGCCACAGCCGTCGTCACCCTCGAGCCGTGCAACCACCACGGCCGCACCGGGCCGTGCGCCGTGGCCCTCATCGAGGCCGGCGTCGCCCGGGTGGTCTACGCCGTCGACGACCCCGGCGTCGCCTCGTCCGGCGGCGCCCGGCACCTGCGCGACGCGGGTGTCGAGGTCGAGGCGGGCGTTCTCGGCGACGAGGGCCGAGCCCTCCTCCACGACTGGCTCGTCGTCCAGCGGCTCGGCCGCCCGCACGTCACGGTGAAGTGGGCGCAGAGCCTCGACGGCCGCGCCGCCGCCGACGACGGCACGAGTCAGTGGATCACCGGCCCGGTCGCGCGCGCCGACGTGCACGAGCGTCGCGCGGCCGCGGATGCGATCGTGGTCGGCACGGGCACCGTGCTGGCGGACGACCCCGCGCTGACGGCTCGCCGCCAGGACGGGGCACTGTTCGAGCGGCAGCCCCTGCCCGTCGTGCTCGGCGAGCGCGCGGTGCCCGCCGACGCCGCCCTCCACCGGCATCCGCTCCCTCTCCTGCACCTGCCCGGAGACGACTTGACGGCGGTGCTGCGCGATCTCGGCGAGCGCGGCGTGCAGCGCGTGTTCGTCGAGGGCGGCCCGACGCTCGCGAGCGCCTTCGTGCGGGAGGGGCTCGCGGACGAGCTCCTCGCCTACGTCGCACCGGTGCTCCTCGGCGGCAGCCGACTCGCCCTCGGCGACCTGGGCGTCGACACCATCTCGGACGCGCGGCGGCTGACCGTGGCATCCGTCGACAGACTCGGCGACGACCTTCTGATCGTCGCCACTCCTCGACAGGCTCGAGGACCGCAGGAGAATCGAGGAGAGAGCTGATGTTCACGGGAATCGTGGAGGAGATCGGCGAAGTGACGGCCGTCGCGCCGTCCGGTGACGGAGTGCGACTGACCGTCCGTGGCCCGAAGGTCGTATCGGATGCCGCGCACGGCGACTCGATCTCGGTCAGCGGCGTGTGCCTCACCGTCGTCGAGCAGGGCGAGGACTGGTTCACGGCCGACGTCATGAAGCAGACGCTCGACATGTCGACGCTGGCGGGCGTCGAGGCCGGACGCCGGGTCAACCTCGAACGCGCCACCGCCGCGCACGGCCGCCTCGGCGGGCACATCGTCCAGGGTCACATCGACGGCACCGGCGAGCTGCTCGACGTCCGACCCGGCGACGAGTGGCGCGTCCTGCGGATCGCGCTGCCCGCCGACCTCGCCCCTCTCGTCGTCGACAAGGGCTCGATCGCGGTCGACGGCGTCTCGCTCACGGTCAGCGCCGCCAGCGACCCGGCCGAGTCATCGCAGTGGTTCGAGGTCTCGCTCATCCCCGAGACGCTCGTCGCCACGACCCTCGGCGCCCGCGCACCCGGCGAGCACGTCAACCTCGAGACCGACATCCTCGCCCGTCACGTCCAGCGACTGCTCGCCTTCACCCCTCGCAACACGAACGAAGGAGGCTCGCGATGAGCCTTTCCACCATCCCCGAAGCCCTCGCGGCGCTCGCGGCGGGCAAGCCCGTCATCGTCGCCGACGATGAGAACCGCGAGAACGAGGGCGACATCATCCTGTCGGCCGAGCTCGCCACGACGGAGTGGCTCGCGTGGACGATCCGCTGGTCCAGCGGGTTCCTCTGCGCGCCGATGCCCGCCGACTGGGCCGATCGCCTCGACCTGCCCCCGATGGTGGCCGTGAACGAGGACTCGCGCGGGACCGCCTACACGGTGAGCGTCGACGCGGCCGACCGCGTCTCGACCGGCATCAGCGCCGCCGACCGTTCGCACACCCTCAACGTGCTGGCCGATCCCGCCTCGAC
>JBEVLS010000101.1:0-3421 GCA_040509015.1 Microbacterium sp. | reverse complement strand
CGCGCGGGTGGTGCAATGGGGGCGGATGCCGCAACGCCGTGGCATCCGCAGCGCACCGCCCACAAGGCCCCGCCGAAGGAAGACACGCGATGACGTCCACTCTGCCTCTGCCCGATTTCACGCACGAGCGAGTGGAGGTGATCCAGGGTCGACGCAGCGGTCTGTTCATCGCCGTCGCCCTGCATTCGTCCGTCCTCGGCTCCGCCCTCGGCGGCGCGCGCCTGTGGACGTATCCGCACTGGAGCGACGCGCTCGGCGACGCGCTGCGGCTCTCGGCCGCCATGACGCTCAAGAACGCGGCCGCGGGCCTCGACGCCGGCGGCGGCAAGGCGGTGCTCGCACTCCCCGAGGGCACGCTGCTCGACACCGAGCGGCGCCGCGCGGCGTTCCTCGACCTCGGCGACGCCGTCGAGTCGCTGGGCGGGCTCTACCGCACGGCCGAGGACGTCGGCTCGACGACCGACGACATGCTCGTCGTGAGCGAGCGCACCGACCACGTCGTGGGCCTCCCCGAAGCGGGCGGCGGATCCGGTGAGCCGGCCGGCCCCACGAGCCTCGGGGTCTACGAGTCGTTGCGCGCGACGCTCGAGCGCGTGACCGGCAGCGCGAGCGTCGAGGGGCGGCGCATCACGATCTCGGGCATGGGTCAGGTCGGAAGCCGCCTGGCCGTGCGGCTCGCCGCCGAGGGCGCGGCTCTGACCGTGACCGATGTCAACCCCGCCAAGCGCGACCTCGCACACGACCTCGGCGCGCACTGGGCCATGCCCGGCGAGGAGCACCTCGTGCCCGCCGACGTCCTCGTGCCGGCCGGCATCGGCGGACTGCTGACCGACGAGGTCATCGACGCGCTCGACGCGCGGGCGGTGTGCGGTCCGGCCAACAACCCGCTCGCCTCGCGCGACGGCGCCGACCGCCTGGCCGCGCGCGGAATCCTCTACGCCCCCGACTTCGTGGTCAACGCGGGCGGGGTCATCTACCTCGATCTCGAGGCCAAGCGGCTCGGCACCCGCACCGAGATCATGGACCGCGTCGCCGCGATCGGCGACACCGTCCGGCGCATCTTCGACGAGGCCGAGGCGCGCGCGGTCACGCCGCTCGCCGCCGCCGAGGGCCTCGCGGCCGAGCGCCTCGCCGCCGGCCGTCGCTCCCCCGCCCTCGTGGGTCACTGAGCGCGGCGGTCGCGCCCGCGCTCGTGGATCGCTGAGCAGCACAGTCGCTCGAGGCTCACGAGCGCGGTGACGTCCTCTGCCCGGGCGAGTCGACGACGCCGCCCGGGTTGTTTTCGGTGCGCCGAAAGTCTACGTTTTCGGTATGCCGAAAAATCGCCACCGCCTCGTGAGCGCGGTCGCGGTCATCGCGGCGGTCGCCGTCGCGACGACCGGCTGCGCAGGGCTGCGGGGCGCGGCATCCGATGACGACCGTCCCGTCGTGCTGACGACGTTCACGGTCCTCGCCGACATCGCGGAGAACGTCGCCGGCGAGCACCTGCGCGTGGCGTCGATCACGAAGGTCGGAGCCGAGATCCACGGCTACGAGCCCACTCCGCTCGACGTGGCCAAGGCGTCCGAAGCCGATCTGATCGTCGACAACGGACTGAACCTCGAGCTGTGGTTCGAGCAGTTCGTCGAGTCGGCCGACGTGCCGCACGTCGTGGTGTCCGACGGCATCGACGTCATCGACATCGCCTCCGACGCCTACGCCGGGACTCCCAATCCGCACGCGTGGATGAGTCCGCGCAACGCCCAGGTCTACGTCGACAACATGGTCGAGGCCTTCAGCGATCTCGATCCCGGTAACGCCGCCGCGTTCGCCGCCAACGGCGAGCGCTACAAGGCCGAGCTGCAGGCCGTGCAGGACGAGCTCGAGACGTCGCTGGCCGCGCTTCCCGACAACGAGCGCGCCCTGGTCACGTGCGAGGGCGCCTTCTCGTACCTCGCTCGCGACGTCGGCCTCACCGAGCAGTACATCTGGCCCGTCAACGCCGAGCAGCAGGCGACGCCGCAGCAGATCGCCGCGACGATCGAGTTCGTCCGCGACGACGACGTGCCGGCGGTATTCTGCGAGTCGACGGTGTCCGACAGCGCGATGCAGCAGGTGGTCGAGGCGACCGACGCCGCATTCGGCGGCACGCTGTACGTCGACTCGCTGTCCGAGGCGGACGGCCCCGTGCCGACCTACCTGGACCTCCTCCGCCACGACGCCTCGACGATCATCGACGCACTGACCGGCGGCACGCGATGATCGACGTGACCGCAGTGACCGTGCGCTACGGCGACATCGTCGCCCTCGACGACGTGTCGCTGCGCATAGACGCGGGACGCGTGACGGGGCTCATCGGCACGAACGGCTCGGGCAAATCGACGCTGTTCAAGGCGATCATGGGCATGGTCCGTCCCGACCGCGGGACGGTGCGCCTCGACGGCGTCTCGCCGTCGGCTGCCCGCCGACGCGGTCTCGTCGCGTACGTGCCGCAGGCCGAGGACGTCGACTGGGCCTTCCCGGTCTCGGTGCACGACGTCGTCATGATGGGCCGCTACGGACACCAGGGCTTCACGCGCCGGCCGCGACCGGCGGATCGGGACGCCGTGGCGACCGCGCTCGCGCGCGTCGACCTGAGCGAGCTCGCCGACCGCCAGATCGGGCAGCTCTCGGGCGGGCAGCGCAAGCGCGCGTTCGTCGCCCGCGGCATCGCGCAGGATGCCGGCATCCTGCTGCTGGACGAACCGTTCGCGGGCGTCGACAAGCGCTCCGAAGGACTCATCCGCAGGCTCCTGCGCGAACTCGCCTCCGAGGGCCGCACGGTGCTCGTCTCGACGCACGACCTGCGGGAACTGCCCCGGCTCGCCGACGAAGCGGTGCTGCTCCAGCGGCGCGTGCTCGCCCGGGGCTCGGTCGCCGACGTGCTCGCTCCCGAGAACCTCGCCCGCGCGTTCGGCACCGACGTGCTCGAGGAGGACGACGCGTGAGCATCCTCGACCTGCTCCTGGAGCCCCTGCAGTACGAGTTCATGGTGCGCGCGATCGTCACCACCGTGATCGCCGCCGTCGTGTGCGCGCTGCTGTCGTGCTGGCTCGTCCTCGTGGGGTGGTCGCTGATGGGCGACGCCGTGTCGCACGCCGTCCTCCCGGGCGTCGTGCTGGCCTATGTGATCGGAGCGCCCTTCGCGATCGGGGCTCTGATCTTCGGCTTCCTGGCCGTCGCACTGATCGGCGCGATCCGGGGCACGAGCCGGGTGAAGGAGGATGCCGCGATCGGCATCGTGTTCACGACGCTGTTCGCACTCGGCCTGGTGCTGATCTCGGTCACGCCGAGCCAGACCGACCTCGGGCACATCATCTTCGGCAACATCCTCGGGGTCTCGACGGCCGACCTCATCCAGATCGCGATCCTCGCCGCCGTCGCGTTCGCGATCCTGGTGCTC
>JBEVLS010000100.1:0-4323 GCA_040509015.1 Microbacterium sp. | reverse complement strand
TCGTCGAACTTCGACGGCGCGAAGGGGATCGGGATGCCGAGAGGCTCGGCCACGCGGTACTGCCAGTAGAACTCGCTGCCGTCGTAGTCGTAGCGGCGGCCCTGGATGCTCTTGAACCGGGGCGCCCACTTGCCCATCTTGGCGAGCCCGTCCGGGATCACCTCGACGTCATCGTCCATCAGCCAGATCCAGTCCGAGCCGAGGTCGTACGCGACGCGCATGCCCTCGCTGAAGCCGCCGGAGCCTCCGGTGTTCGTCTCGAGCCGGCGGTAGACGAGGTCTGTCCCGATGCGCTCGCGGTACGACTCGACGAGCGCCGTGGTGTCGTCGGTCGACGCGTTGTCGACGATGACGACGTGGCCCGGCTTCGGGTCCATCCGCTCGATGCTCGACAGGAGGCGCGTGAGCAGTCCCGAGCGGTTGTAGGTCACGACCGCGATGGTCGCGCCGGCGGGGTCGAATGCTGCGGCAGTCGTCGAGGCAGGGGAGTCTGAGGCGAGAGGCATGGCCTGCGAATTCTACCCCGCGCTCCGCGGTGGATCCTGGACGCGGGGAAGCCCCGCGTCGCGGCTCGCGCCGAACCGCTCGCGCCACCCGCGGCTCTGACCCGCACGCACGGCGCACAGCACGAGCAGCAGCCATCCGACTCCGCTGAGCGTGAAGCTCTCGACGAACGAGTCGATGAGCAGGGCGACCAGGATGAGCGGCGTCCACGCGTACACCGTCGAGCGGCGTTCGCTGGCATCCAGCCACGACCTCAGCAGCGCCACGCCCGCGAACGCGAGGAACAGGATCAGGCCCGCCCACCCGAGCTGCAGCACGACGTCGAAGTACGAATTGAGTCCGGTGGCGTGCGACGTGTCGAGGAGCGAGTTGATGTTGGCGAAGGGCGTCGCCTGCGGATCCCACGGCCCGTACCAGCCCCATCCCTGCACGGGACGGAAGCGCACGAAGTCGACCATGATGTTCCACAGCTCGACTCGCATCGAGAAGTCCGTGCCGGCTCCGAGCAGCGCGATGATCGGATGCCGCGCCAGGTAGCCGACGAAGAGCCCGAGGACGACGACGGCGCTGAGCGCCCACTGGAGGGCCCGGCGTCGCTCGGGACGGGCGCGTCGGACGAGGGCGAGCGCGCCGGCCGCGAGTCCGACGCCCGCCGCGAGCACCAGCACCGTGGGGGAGTCGGACAGCGCGGCGAGTCCGCCGGCGAGCACGACCGACGCCAGCGAGACGCCGGGGCGGACGGACTGCGTGCGGTACTCGACGAGGAACGTGATGAGGGCGATGACCGCGACGAAGCCCAGCATGTTGCGGGTGCCGAAGATGCCCTGAACGGGGCCGAGCGAGGCGATGTTCCCTTGGATGCCGAGGAAGCGGAACGGGATGTCGAGCAGGATCCCGGAGAGGATCTCCAGCCCGAGGGACACACTCAGCAGCACCCGGAGCACATCGCCGACGGCGCGTGCGGTCTGCAGGGTGTCGCGGACATGCCCGATCACGACGGCGAGGAACGCGAGCGCTGCGAGCGACACCCAGCTCCACCACGATTCGGACGCATCGCGGCTCCAGAAGATGCTCGCGAGCGCCCATGCGAGGAAGACGATGAGCGTCGACGGCACGAGGCGCACGGGCGAGATCTCGTGGCGCCGCGCGATCAGGATCCCGATCCCGATCAGGCACAGCCCCGCGATGATCGACACGTACGAGACATGGCCCGCGGTGCGCTCGATCGCGACCGAGCCGAAGACGGTGCCGATCACCGTGAACGTGAACGCGCGCGCGAACGACGCGGAACCCAGCAGCGAGGCGAGCCAGCGCGGCTGCCCGCTGCCGGACGACGTCATGTCGCCTGCTTCGTCGGCTCGCCGCGTTCGATCGCGGCGCTCTGCTCGGCGGGGCCGACGCCGATGTGCGGGGACTGCTTGATCTTGAAGGCGAAGAGCACCAGCAGCATCCAGCCCCACAGCAGAAGGGGGGCCGATTCCGCGAGCCCCTGCACGAGCAGGATCGCCCCGAGAAGGGTGGGCAGCAGGGTGAGCGGCGAGTACGGACGGTCGTCGCGCAGATCCCACCGGGGCCGGTCGACGGCGAAGAACCACGTCCGCCACACGTAGGCGAGGAACACGAGCGCGATCAGCACGACCCCGATGATCCCGAGCTGCAGGTAGACGTCGAGCCACATGTTGTGCGCCTGCATGACGGACTGTCCGTGATCGACGATCCAGCCGTCGAAGAAGGGGTCGTTCGTGAGCCAGGGTGTCGCGAAACCCCACCCGAGGACGGGGCGCTCGTTGGCGCGTTCGAGCACGGCGGCCCAGATCGTGTCTTCTCGGCCGGTGAGATCCGCGCTGCGGCCGAGCGCGGTGAAGATCGCATCCCGGAAGAGGACGAGCACGAGCGCGCCCGTCACGCCGATCGCCGCGTAGCCGATGTAGTAGCGGGTCCGCTCGCCCGGCCTCTTCGTGCGGCGCATGAGCAGGACGGTCGCCAGCACCAGGACCACGCCCGCGGCGGCGACGTACGCGGTGGCCGACGAGGCGCGGATGAAGAGGAAGCCCGCGAGGACGATCCACGCGTAGAGGAGGGAGCGATACGGGGCGCGCGCCGCGATGCGGATCGCGAAGACGATGATCGCCAGGAGGGCGACGGGGGCGAGCAGGTTGGCGTTGCCCATGATGCCCTGGATGCGGCCGTCGTCGAACAGGTTGTCGCGCGACCAGTACTCGATCGGGTCGTCGGCCTTCTCGACGACGAAGCCCGGGAGGATCGGCTGGCCCACGAAGATCGAGACCCAGAGCTCGAAGACGATCGACAGCCCCAGCACCCACTTGAGCGCCGAGGCCAGCGCGCGCACGAGCTCGCGCCAGGTCAGCACGGCGCCGATGAAGAACGCCTGCAGGGTCGTGATCAACAGCAGCAGGAGCGTCGTCGCCGAGGTCTGAGGCCACGCGGACCAGATGAGGGATGCCGTGGCCCACACGATGTACGCGACCGCGAACCACGGGAGCCTCCGCCACTGCACGGGCGGGCGGACGGCGAACCAGAGCCCGATCGAGACGAGCGCGGCGGCGATCGTGAGGATCGACGCGGGCAGCGCGCCGAACGCGTGGACCGACGCGGTGCCCGCCAGGGCCGTCACGAGGACGTAGATGCACCAGCCCCGCAGCATCAGGTGCCCGGTCTTCTCTCGGACCGGGGCCCCGGGCGGTGCCGATGCCGGGTGCTTCGAATAGACGGCCATTGCCTCCCCAGGGTAGCGGTCCCCGCCGTTACGCTCGGGGAATGCTCATCGCGATCTCGAACTCGCCGCGCGACTACGCCTGGGGGTCCTCGACCCTCCTGGCCGAGCTGGAAGGCAGGGAGGCGTCGACGGCCCCCGAGGCCGAGGTCTGGTTCGGGGACCACCCCGGCGATCCGGCGGTGACCCGTGACGGACAGACGCTCGACGCATGGCTCGCAGAGCACCGGCTGACGCCGCTGCCGTATCTGCTGAAGCTCTTGGCCGCGGCATCCCCTCTGTCGATCCAGGCCCACCCGTCGACCTCGCAGGCCGAAGAGGGCTTCGCCCGCGAAGAGGCCGCCGGGATCCCGCGCGATGCCGGCCACCGCACCTATCGCGACGCCAACCACAAGCCCGAGCTCATCGTCGCGCTGAGCGAGGAGTTCCGCGCGCTCGCCGGACTGCGGCCGCTGGCCGACACACGCCGCCTCTTCGCGGCGATCGGCGACGCGACCGCCGGGCTCGCCTCGAGGCTCGACGGCTCGGAACAGGCCACGATCGACGCGATCGCCTGGCTGCTGTCGGATGCCGCGTCGGCCGACGTGCGCGCGATCATCGGCGCGGCGCAGAGCGCGCGCTCGGAGGAGTTCGCGGCCGAGCTCGCCCTCGTGGCCGCGCTCGATGAGAGCTATCCCGCGGATGCCGGGATCGTCGTCGCGCTCCTCATGAACCTCGTGACGCTGGGCCGCGGTGAGGGCCTCTTCGTCCCCGCAGGGGTGCTGCACGCCTACCTGGGGGGCCTCGGCGTCGAGCTCATGGCGGCGAGCGACAACGTCATGCGCGGCGGACTGACGCCCAAGCACATCGACGTCGACGAGCTCGTGCGTGTGCTCGATCCGGCGCCCGGACTCGAACCCCGTCTGGCGGCGGCGCCCATCGGAGAAGGCCTCGTGCGCTTCGACGCCGGGGTGCCCGACTTCGCCCTTCTGCGTGCGCAGGTCACCACGGCCGGCCGCACCGCCGTCCCCCTGGAGGGGGCGGCCATCGTCGTCGTGACCCAGGGGGAGCTCGACGTGCGCGGGGCGGCGTCGGGGGAGACGGTG
>JBEVLS010000099.1:0-4835 GCA_040509015.1 Microbacterium sp. | reverse complement strand
GTCCGCCGCCCGCCGCGAGCGCGTCGGCGGTGGCATCCGGGACGACCGCTCCCCCCGGAAGTGTCGCGATCGTGACGTCGACGGGCGAGAACGGCGCCTCGAAGGCCGCCGCGCGCACCATGACACCGAGACGCTCGCCGAGCGATGCGAGCGCCGGCACCGTCTCGGGCCGACGGGCGACGACATCGACCTCGTGCGCCCCGAGCTCTGCCAGGGCGACCAGCGCCGACGTCGCGGTCGCGCCCGCGCCCACGATCCTCGCGCGCGCCACCGCGTCGACGCCCTCCTCGCGGAGCGAGGCGACGAGACCTCCGATGTCGGTGTTGAAGCCGCGGGGGCCGTCCGGGTGGAGCAGCAGGGTGTTCACCGCGCCGGTGGATTCGGCGCCGTGATCGCGGCTCACGGCGGCGGCGAAGGCCGCGGCCTTCAGCGGGAAGGTGAGCGAGAGCCCGCGCCACGACGGGTCGAGCGCGGCGAGAGCCGCCCCGAAATCGGGTTCGTCCGTGCGGCGGCGCCCGTAGTCCCAGTCCAGCCCGAGCACGCGGTACGCCGCGGCGTGCATGCGCGGCGACCGGCTGTGCTCGATCGGGTCGCCCCACACGGCCAGTCGTGTCGCGTCGGTCAGCACCCGGAATCCGGGTTGTCGCGGCACCACGACCGCCACTGCTCGACGGCCCGGTTGTGGTCGTCGACGTTCGACGTGAAGACCGTCTCGCCGGTGTCGAGGTTGACCGTGACGAAGTACATCCAGTCGCCCTCAGCGGGATTCATCGCCGAGGCGATCGCCGTGTCACCGGGGTTCGCGATGGGCCCGACCGGCAGACCCGTCCTCACATACGTGTTCCAGGGGTTGTCGTCGTCGAGCGCTTCGCCGGACGAGCTCACGGTGCCGTCGTGCATCTCGCCGTACCCGTACTGGGCCGTCGAGTCCATCTGGAGCAGGCCGAAGGTCTGCTGGTTGTCGGGATTCATGCGATTGACGATGACCGTCGAGACCTTCTGCATATCGGCCTCGGAGCGCGCCTCGCGCTGGATGATCGACGCGATCGTCAGGATGCGCTGGCGATCCTCGACGGGGACCCCCGCGGCGTCGAGCGACTCGATCGTGCGGTTCACGAGCCTCTGGATGACGTCCTGCGCGGTCACTCCGGGATCGAACGTGTAGGTCGCAGGGAAGAGCCAGCCCTCGAGCGGCTGGCCGCCCGCCTCGGCGACGGCTGCGTCGAGCGGCACGCCGTAGACGGTCGGATCGGCCACGGCGGCCTGGAAGTCCTCGATCGGCAGACCCGTGCCCTCGGCCAGCAGAGGCAGCGACTGCTCCAGCGTGAGCCCTTCGCGCAGCTGCGCGGTGTTCTCCCTCTTGTTCGCCGGGTCGAGGATCGCCTCGAGGGCCGCTTCGGACGTCATCTGCTTCTGCAACGCGAAGACACCGGGCACGAACGGCGGGTTCAGGTTCTCCTCGACGAGGTAGTCGTAGAAGGCGTCGTCGGTCTTGGTCACTCCCGCTTCGAACAGCTTCGGAGAGATCGACGCTCCGGTGTCGCCCGAGACGATCGTCAGGAACGCCTCGCCGTTGGCGAGACCCGCTTCGAAGTCCTTGGGCTCTTCCCATCCCATGAACTCGCGGATCTTGTCTTCGTACGTGTTCCACACGTAGAAGCCGCCGGCGGTGATGCCGCCCAGGATCACGAGCACCACGCCGAGGGCGATCCACCCGCCGATGCGCCGTTTGCGCTTGTCGGGCGGGGGCGGGGTGGAGCCGAGATCGTCGGCGGACGCCGTCCCGGCGAAGAGGTCCTCGAGTCCGGGCGAGCCCGCGGTCGCCCGGCGGCGCGGCTCGGGCGCGGAATCGTGCACCGCGCCGGTGCGCGCGTAGGCGGGACCGGCGTCCACGGCGACCGGGTCTTCGGCAGGGGCGACGGGGATCACCGGGCGCGCGCCGGATGCGGCGACGGCATCGTCGGCTCGGGATGCCGCGACGGGCTGCGGATCGGCCGGCACCGGAATCGGCGCCGGTCGTGGTTCGGCCTGAGGCTGCGCTGCCGGGCGCGCGGGCGCTGCGGCGGGCGGCTCGGGCGCCGCCGGGGAGGGCGGCGTCGGGGAGGGTGCCGTCTCGGGGGCGGTGCCGCCGCGGGACGCCGCCTCGCGGGCCGCTCGACGCGAGAGCGGCGCATCCGCAGGAGGCGTGGCGGGGGCCGCCTGCGCGGGACGCGGTGCACCGTCGGCCGGCGCGCGCTCCGCATCCGCGTCGGCGTCGGTGGTGCTCAGCGCGCGTGTGCGCGGGTCGGGCAGCTTTCCGAAGAGATCCGCGAACGGATCGTCGGACGAGGATTCGGGCATCTCAGGCGGGCTCCTGGGGAAGTGGGGTTCCGGCCGGCCTGCCGGTGCTCTTCTCGACATCGAGTGCCTGCTGCAAGAGCACGACGGCCGCGACCTGATCCACAATGCTACGAGAAGATCGCTGCGAACGTCCGGATTCGCGAAGCGCCGCGTGGGCGGACACGGTCGACAGGCGCTCGTCGACGAGGCGGACGGGGCGAACGGATGCCGCACCGACCGCGGCCGCGAACTGCCGTGCATCGGTCGTCGACGCGGTGTCTTCGCCCCGCATGTTCAGCGGGAGTCCGACCAGGATCTCGAAGGCGTCGTACTCGTCGGCCAGCGCCGTCACACGCGCCACCGCGACGTCGTCGCGCGGCACCGTCTCGACCGGCGTCGCGAGCAGCCCGTCGGGATCGCAGCGCGCGACGCCGACGCGGGCACGCCCGACGTCGACTCCGAGCCGGACTCCGCGGCGGAACCCGCTCACGCGGACGCGAGCTCCGCCGTGACCGCCGCCAGCGCGGCCGGAAGCTGCGCGGCATCGGCTCCGCCGCCCTGCGCGACGTCGTCGCGGCCACCGCCGCCACCGCCGAGGACGCCGGCGGCGATCTTCGCGAGGGCACCGGCCTTCGCGCCGGCCGCACGCGCGGCGTCGTTCGTCGCCACGATGACGACCGGGCGCTCCCCGACCTGGGCGCCGAGCGCCACGATGCCGGCATCGACCCCGAGTCGGTCGCGCACCTGGAGCGCGAGCGTGCGCAGGTCGTCGCCGGTCGACGCGACCCCGACGTTCTCCGCCACGACACGGAACGAGCCGATCGTCGTCGCGGAGGAAGCCAGCGCAGGTCCGCGCTCACCCAGGGCTCTGGCCTCGAAGGCCGCGATCTTCTTCTCTGCCGCCTTGAGATTCGCACCCAGCTCCGCGATGCGGGCGGCGAGCTGATCGCGCGGCGTCTTGAGCGACGAGGTGAGCTGCGAGACGATCGCCCGCTCCGCCGCCAGGGATCGGAACGCGTCGAGCCCGACGAGAGCTTCGACACGACGGTTCGAGGCGCCCACCGACGACTCCCCCACGACGCTGATGAGCCCGATCTCTGCACTACGGCCCACGTGGGTGCCGCCGCAGAGCTCGCGCGACCAGGGACCGCCGATGTCGACCATGCGCACGACGTCGCCGTACTTCTCGCCGAACAGCGCCTGTGCGCCGAGAGCCTTGGCGTCGTCGAGCGCGAGCACGCGGGTCGTCACCTCGAGGTTGTCGCGCACCGCGTTGTTGGCGATCTCCTCGACCTCGCTCTTGGTCGAGTCCGAGAGCGCCTGCCCCCATGCGAAGTCGAACCGCATGTAGCCGGCACGGTTGAGCGAACCGGACTGCGTCGCGGACGAGCCCAGCGTGTCGCGGAGCGCGGCATGGATCAGGTGCGTCGCGGAGTGCGCCTGCTGCGCCGCCCGGCGGTTCACGGCGTCGACGACGGTCGTCGCCGGCTGGCCGACGCCGACCTCGCCGGTCGTCACCTCGACCGTGTGGCTGATCAGGCCTGCCACCGGGCGCTGGACGTCGAGGACCTCGAGTTCGTAGCCGGGCCCGACGATCACGCCCTTGTCGGCGACCTGGCCGCCGGACTCGGCGTAGAGGGCGGTCTCGGCGACGATGACCTCGGCGATCTGACCGGCCGTCGCACGATCGACCGAGACGCCGTCGACGAGGATGCCGAGCACGGAGGACTCGGTCTCGAGGTCGGTGTAGCCGGTGAACACCGTCTCGCCCTGCGCCCGCAGGTCGCGGTAGACGCTCGTGTCGGCGAGCTGGCGCTTGCGCGAGCGCGCATCGGCCTTGGCGCGCGTGCGCTGCTCGAGCATGAGCTCGTCGAACGCCGCACGGTCGACCGTGAGCCCGGCGTCCTCAGCGATCTCGAGCGTGAGGTCGATCGGGAAGCCGTAGGTGTCGTGGAGCAGGAACGCCTCGGCACCGGGGATCGTCGTGCCCCCGGCATCCTTCGTCTGCACGAGGGACTCGTCGAGGATGGCCTCACCCGCGGCGAGGGTGCGCAGGAACGTCGCCTCTTCGGCGAGGGCGTACTGCTCGATGCGCGGGTAGTCGGTCTCGACGATCGGATAGGCCG
This sequence comes from Microbacterium sp., assembly GCA_040509015.1. Lineage (GTDB taxonomy): Bacteria > Actinomycetota > Actinomycetes > Actinomycetales > Microbacteriaceae > Microbacterium. The sequence goes on along the minus strand of JBEVLS010000099.1, from coordinate 390 downwards.
ACTTCATGGCGTCGCGGGATGCGGCGAAGAGCTCCTTGAACGTCGGTCCGTCGACGCCGAGCAGACGCATCGATCGGATCGCACGCCGCATGAGGCGGCGGAGGATGTAGCCGCGGCCCTCGTTGGACGGGGTCACGCCGGCCGACATGAGCATCAGGGCGGAGCGGACGTGGTCGGCGATCACGCGCATCCGCACGTCGTCCTCGTGGTCGGCCCCGTAGGTCTTGCCCGACAGCTCCACCGCCTTGTCGAGGACGGGACGCACCTGGTCGGTCTCGTACATGTTGTCGACGCCCTGCTTGATGAAGGCGACGCGCTCGAGACCCATGCCGGTGTCGATGTTCTTGTGGGGCAGCTCGCCCGCGATGTCGAAGTCGTACTTCGACTGCA
>JBEVLS010000098.1:0-19268 GCA_040509015.1 Microbacterium sp. | reverse complement strand
GGCGGGCGGGGGGGGTGCTGGCACTCATGGTGGACTCCCACGCCTCGCTGGCCGGTGAATCCCTCCGCGGCCTCGTCGACGTTCCGCCGGTGGCTCTGCTCGGCCCGACGGGGATCGAGGCATCCGTGCCGCCGTCCCGGGAACGCCGGATGCCGCGCCCGGTGCGCGACGACGACCCTCTGCTGGTCATCTTCACCTCGGGGAGCGAGGCCGCTCCCAAAGGCGTCGTGCTCACCCACGCGAACTGCTTCTGGAACAACCTCGCACTCGGGCAGGCGCTGCCGCTGCGCGACGACGACGTCGTGCTCGCGATGCTCCCGCAGTTCCACGTCGCGGCCTGGAACTGCCAGCCGCTCCTCGCGTGGTGGACCGGGGCGACGGTCGTGCTGGAGCGCTCGTTCCACCAGGCTCGGGTGCTCCAGCTGATCTCGGAGCGCCGCGTGACGGCGATGATGGGCGTCCCGACCCAGTACGCGATGCTCGCCGCGGATCCCGGGTGGGCGATGGCGGACATGTCGTCGCTGCGTCTCGCGCTCGTCGGCGGCGCCACGATGCCCCTCGAACTCCAGGGCACGTGGTCGGAGCGCGGCATCCCGCTCACCCAGGGGTACGGGCTCACCGAGGCGGCGCCCAACGTGCTGCACCTGCCGGCGCCCGAAGCGGCGTCGTCTCCCGGAGCGGTCGGGCGGCCGTATCCGCATGTGTCGGTGTGCGTGGTCGATCCCGAGAGCGAGCTCCCGCTCGACGGCGACGCCACAGGCGAGCTGTGGGTGCGCGGACCGAGCGTCTTCGCGGGCTACCTCCGCGACGAGGCCGCGACAGCCTCGTCGATGAGCGGACCGTGGCTGCGCACCGGCGACCTCGTGCACCGCGACGACGCGGGGATCTTCCGCGTGGTCGACCGCATCAAGGACATCTACATCTCGGGCGGCGAGAACGTCGCTCCCGCCGAGGTCGAGTACGCCCTCGCACTGCATCCGCTCATCGATGTCGCGGCCGTCGTCGGGGTGCCCGACGAGGTGTGGGGCGAGCGCGGCGTCGCGTTCGTCGTTCCGGTCCGCGGAGCCGTCCTCTCGACCGACGAAGTGCTCGCGCATGCGCGTCGCACGCTCGCCGCGTTCAAGGTGCCCGTGCATGTGGAGTTCGTCGAGTCCCTGCCGCGTTCGACGATCGAGAAGCTCGCACGCTCGCGACTGCGAGACCGGGCGCGCCGGCTGACGGAGGAGGTGCGACATGAGCCTTCACGATGAGCTCATCGACGACGAGGGCGAGCTCGTCTCGTCGGTGACCGGGCGTCCGCTCACCAAACGCGGCGAGGCGACCCGTCGACGGCTGCTGGAAGCGGCCGAGGTCGTCTTCGCCGACCAGGGCTACCACGAGGCGTCGATCGTCAAGATCACCGAACGCGCCGGCATCGGCCTGGGGACGTTCTACCTCTACTTCGACAGTAAGCAGTCGATCTTCGAGGCGCTCGTGATCGACCTCAACCGTCGCGTCCGGCGTTCCATGTCCGAGGCGATGGCAGACGCGACCACCCGCCTCGAGGCGGAGCACGCGGGTTTCCGCGGCTTCTTCCGCTTCACCGCCGAGCACCCCGCGCTCTACCGCGTCGTGCGTGAGGCAGAATTCGTCTCGCCCGAGGTGCTCCGCCTGCACTACACGCGCATCGTCGACGGCTACGAAGCGGGGCTCCGCGCCGCGCAGAAGGCCGGCGACGTGGACTCGGGGCTCGATCCCGCGATCGCCGCGTGGGCGCTCATGGGCATGGGCGAGCTGATCGGCATGCGCTTCCTGCTGTGGGAGAGGGATGCCGACGGGACCCCGCCCGCAGAGCTCGCGCCGGGTGTCTTCGACGCCATGACGCGCTTCATCGACAACGCACTCGCACCGCGGCACGCGCAAGGGGATGACTCATGACCGAGAAGGACCTCGCCGGGAGACGCGCGCTCGTGACCGGCGGCGCGAGCGGGATCGGTCTCGCCTGCGCACACGAGTTCGCCGCGCGCGGTGCGCACGTGACGATCGCCGATCTCAACGCGGACGCCGCGCACGCCGCCGCGGCCGCGGTCGGAGGAGATGCGTGGAGCATCGACCTGTCCGACACACCCGCGCTCGACGACCTCTCGCTCGATGTCGACATCCTCGTCAACAACGCCGGCATCCAGCGGGTGAGCCCCATCCAGGACTTCGACCCCGACACCTTCCGGCTCCTGCTGCGACTGATGCTCGAATCGCCCTTCCTGCTGATCCGTGCAGCCCTGCCCGGCATGTATGCGCGGGGGTGGGGGCGTGTCATCAACATCTCCAGCGCGCACGGCCTGCGCGCGAGTCCGTTCAAATCGGCCTACGTCGCCGCCAAGCACGGACTCGAGGGACTGTCGAAGGTCACCGCCCTCGAGGGCGGTCCGCACGGCGTCACGAGCAACTGCATCAACCCCGCGTACGTCCGCACGCCGCTGGTCGAGAAGCAGATCGCCGACCAGGCCGTCGTGCACGGCATCCCCGAAGACGAGGTCGTCGAGAGGATCATGCTCACCGAGTCCGCGATCAAGCGGCTCGTCGAAGCGGACGAGGTCGCCTCGCTGGCCGGATGGCTCGCGTCCGCCAAGGCCGGAATGGTGACGGGCGCGTCCTACACGATGGACGGGGGGTGGACGGCGCGATGACGGGCCACCACTACCGCACGATCGACGTGCCCGTCGCCGGCGGCGACCTGCGCGTGGGCGTGTGGGATCCCGAGGGCGAGCGCTCCGCCGACGTCCTCCTCGTCCACGGCGTCACGTCGTCGCACCTGGCGTGGCCCTTCGTGGTCGACCGACTGCCCGGCGTGCGGGCCATCGCGCCCGATCTGCGCGGACGGGGCGCGAGCAACGGACTCGCGGGTCCGGCGGGTCTGCGCGCCCACGCGGACGACCTCGCGGCGGTGCTCGACCACCTGGGCATCGAGCGGGTGGTCGTCGTGGGTCATTCGATGGGAGCCTTCGTCTCCGTCGTGTTCGCGCACCTGCATCCCGAGCGCGTTTCGCGCCTCGTGCTCGTCGACGGGGGGCTCCCGCTCGACGTCCCGGCGGGTCTCGACGCCGAGACGATGGTGGCGACGATCCTCGGACCGACCGCGGCACGACTGTCGATGCGGTTCGCCGACACCGACGCGTACCTCGAGCTCTGGCGGCGCCACCCCGCCTTCCGCAGCGCGTGGACGCCCCAGTTGGAGGCCTACCTGGCGTATGACCTGGTCGCGGACGGCGAGGGGGCGCTCCGTCCGGCGACGAGCTATCAGACGACCGTCGAGGACACGGTCGACATGAACACCGGCAAGACGCTCTCCGGTGCGGTGGCGGAGCTGCGGCACCCTGCGAGGCTCATCACCGCGTCCCGCGGGCTGCAGGACGAGGAGCCGGGGCTGTACGCGCCCGATCATCTGCACCGCATGCTCGCCGCCTCACCCGGGATCGAGCATCTCCGCGTCGACGGCCTCAACCACTACACGATCGTGATGTCGCCCGCGGGTGCGGACGTCGTCGCGCCGGTCGTCCTCGACGAACTCGCGCGGAGTCATCCCTCCGACGCGGCCGCCGGGTAGCGCTCGACACGGAGGACGCACGTGAGGTCGTCGTCGGCCACGGCGATGGAGGACTCCCAGTCGTTCGTCGCGCCCGGCTCGACAGCCGTGACGTTCACCTGCTGCAGGCCTCGGGTGTCGTTCGCACCGTTCAGCAGCGAGACGTAGATGCGATAGTCGGCCGCCGCGTCGGACGAGTTGGTCACCGTGCCGACGACGCTCCAGCCGTCGCCCGACTTCTCGCATGTGTCGGTGGTCGTGTCGGCCAGCGCGCCCGTGAGACCCTCACCGCTGCCCGGGGCGTCGGTGATGTCCGTGACTCCCGGCTCGGCAGCGGCGTCGGTCGCCGTGGACGTGGGGGTGGGCTCGGGGTCGCCTCCCGTGCATCCCGCGAGCGCGCCTCCTGCGATCAGCAGAGCGGCGGCGAGTGCGAGCGAACGGGTGCGAGCGGTCATAGGTGTTCTTCCTTTCGGCGGCTGCCGGTGCGAACGAGCAGGATACCCCAGAGGAGCATCACCGCCGCGAGGCCCAGAGGCAGCAGGGTCACGGCAGCGCCCGTCGTGGCGAGGGGATCCTCGGACGGGGCGCTCGTGTCGGGGGAGGGGAGGACGATGCGCGTGGCGGCGTCGTCCAGGACGATCTGGGAGGGCGTCGCGCCCGCGGCGCGTACGGTGGCCGTGTCGATGAGCACGGTGCCGACGTCGGCCGGTGTGAGGACGTAGGTCGCGGACGCCGTGACGCTCTCGCCCGGCTGCAGCGTGAAGGGTGTTCCCGGCCACGCGCCCCACGTGATGTCCGACAGACCCGGTCGACCGTGGTCGAGAGCGATGCCGGTGAGTGGAACCGGACCGGTGTTCGTCACGACGTACGTATAGGTCACCGTGTCACCCGCCGCTCCGGTCCCGGTGAGCGTCGCGGTGAGAGCGAGGGAGATCGCCGCGCTGTTCGGCACGGCGACCGTCGCGGCATCCGCTCCCGTCACCGTCGTCGCGGTGGGGGACTGCGCCGACGCCGACGCGCTGTTGGCGACGGATCCTGCGGCGACGTCCGCCACGGTGATCGTGCGCGTTCCGGTCAGGATCACGCTCTCACCCGGGATGAGCGCGCCCGGGGTGCCCGGCCACGTCACGGCGAGGGTCGACTCGTCGAGCAGGTCGTCGAGCACCTCGACAGACGTCAGCGTCACGTTGCCCGCGTTGGTCGCCTCGATCCGGTAGCCGACGGACTGACCCGGGATGACGGCCGAGGGCGCGGAGGCGGTCTTGTCGACGAGGAGCCTCGGTGCCTGGACGAGCGGCAGCGCGGCCTCGGCGTCGTCGGCGGCGACACCGCCGCGGATTCCTGTACCCGCCGTGCGGACGGTGGATCCGAGCGTCCCCGCATCGATGTCACCCTGCGTCAGTGTGTAGCGCGCGGTCGCCGTGGCGGTCTCACCGGGCCTCAGCACGCCGTCCGCACCGGGCCATGTGATGACGATGTCCGAGATGCGCGCCTGATCGTCGGCGATGGTCACCCCGGTCAGCGTGACGTCGCCGGTGTTGGTCACGGTGAAGTCGTACTCGACGACGCCGCCGACCGACGGGGCGCCCGTCCCCGCGAAGCGCGGCGTCTTGGACACTTCAATCGCCGGGGTGACATCGGGCAGCGTCACGACGATCTCAGGAGAGCTGATCGACACCGCTCCGCCGCCCGGGGCGGTGGCCGACGCGGTGGCGGTGTTCACGACCGAACCGAGATCGACGTCATCCTGCGTGAGGGGGTAGAGCGCGGTCGCGGTCACGGACTGGCCCGGCGCGAGGAGTCCTGCCGTGCCCGAGCTCCACGTGTCGTACACGATCGTCCCGAGACCCTCGAGCCGGTCGTCGATCGCCGCGCCGGTGAGCGTCACGTCGCCCGAGTTCTCGAGCCGGAAGCCGTAGACGATCGTGTCGCCCTGAACGACGCCCGTCTTCTCGAGCAGCAGCGCGGGCGCGGTCTCGGCCAGAGGCAGGCTCGAGACGGGTGCCGTATCGGACACCCGCGGTCCGGTGGGCGGCGTCCCCGAGCCCGTGAGCTCGTTGCGGATGACGCCGAGATCGACGTCCGCCTGAGTCACGACCCGCTCAGCCGTGATGACGAGCTCCTGCCCGGGCGAGAGGACCCCTGTGCCCGCGGGCCAGGCCGTGACGACGTTGCGCAGGCCGCTGACCGTCGCAGCCCACTCGACCGCCGTGAGGGTGACGTTGCCGCTGTTGCGGATGCGGAAGGTGTACTCGACGACATCGTCGATCGCGCCCGTACCGGCCCCGGCGTACATCGCCGTCTGCGTCGAGGTGATGGCCGGCCCTGCCGCGACCGTCGTGTACCGGAAGGTGTTCGACGTGGCGGACGGGTCGGCGCCGCGCGCTGCGGTGGCGGTGGCATCCGCGGTGTTGTCGACCCATCCGCGGTCGAGGTCCGCCTGCAGCAGCGTGTAGTCCGCGAAGGCTGTCGCCGTCTGTCCCGGCTCGAGTGACGTCGCGCCGTTGGGGTAGGCGATGGAGACAGGGCCGACCCCCGCCAGGGCGTCGCCCACATCGATGCCGCGGAGGCTCACGTTGCCGGTGTTGAGGATGTCGAAGGTGTAACGGACGACGCTGCCCGCGGCCCCGGACCCGCTGTAGAGCGCGCCGGCTTTGATGAGGCGGATGCCGGGAGCGGCGTCCTCCGTCGCGACGGCGACCTCGTTCGACTGCCCGATGACGGCCGCGCCCACCGGCGGCAGAGCGGTGACGGTCGCGCGGTTGCGGATCTCGCCGGCGTCGACGTCGCCCTGCGAGAGCTGGTAGCGCGCCGTCGCCGTCGCGGTCGCGCCCGGTGCGAGCACGCCGTCCTCCGCGGGCCACGTGATCTGCGGCACCGAGAGACCCGGGAGCGCATCGGAGAGGGTCACGCCGCTGAGCGTCACATTGCCCCGGTTGACGATCTCGAACTCGAACAGTACCCAGTCCTCTACGCCGGACTGACCGGCAGTCTCGAGTCGGCCGGTCTTGTCCACCGTCAGAGACGGCGCGGAGGTCACGATCACGGTGGCCGGGTCGGTCGACGTCGCAGGAGCACCCACCGGCGGAGTGCCCGTCGCGGTTGCGACGCTCACGACGCTTCCGGCGTCCACGTCCGCTTGGGTGAGCGTGTAGGTCGCCGTGACGTCCACGAACTGTCCGGGTGCGAGAACGCCCTCCGGCGTCGTCCAGTCGTAGACGGGGGCGCCGACTCCGGGCAGCGCGTCGGAGACCGAGACGGAAGACAGCGTGACATTGCCCGTGTTCGTGATGCGGTACGTCCAGACGACGGTTCCGCCGGCGACGGCGTCGGCGGGGGTCGCCAGGGCGCCCTGGTCGTCGACCAGGATCGAGGGCGCCGCGACCTCGGTCGGCACCTCGGCACCGGACACGTTGGACGCGACCGGCGACCCGTCGCGCACCGACGCGGCGGTGCCGCTCGCGCGGTGCAGTGCGAAGCCGCGGTCGACATCGGACTGGCGGATGGTCGACGTGCCGGTCAGCACGAGGAACTCTCCGGGTGCGAGGCGCCCGGTGACCGCGGCTCCCGACCAGTCGTAGGCCGCGTCGACGAGCCCGTCGGCGTCGACGTAGTCGGTCGCGGACAGCGTGACGGCCACGTTGCCCGTGTTGGTGAGGGTGTGCCGCCACGTGACGACGTCGCCGATCTCGCCGTCATCCGCGGCGGATCCCGTGGTCGTGGATTCCAGCGCCGCCGCGGCGTCGATCGTCGGAACGACGACTCGGTTCGACAGCGCCGTCGTGGCCACTTCGTCCGGCTGCGGCGCCGCGGTGCGGTACGCCGCGATGTCCGCGATGTTCTCGATGTAGCCGCGGTCGACGTCGGCCTGGGTGAGCAGCACGTAGCCGGTGCCCGAGACGACCGAACCGGGGGGAAGCAGGCCCGTCACGGGTGCGCCGCCCTCGACGACAGGCCAGGTGATGCCGGTGATGACGAGCCCCGCGAGGGGATCGACGAGGTCTCCGCGGTGCAGGGTGACGTTGCCCGTGTTGCTCGCGACGAGGGTGTAATCCACGCGATCGCCGACCTGGCCGACGGCCCCCGCGGCCAGGGCTCCGGTCTTGACGACGGAAAGCGACGGCCGCGCCGCGACGGCGACGTCGGCGGTGTCGGTGTCGGACACCGTGGACGGGACGGTGCCCGCCGGCGTCGATGCGTCGACGCGCACCACGCTCGTGGCGGTCTCGGCATCCACCTGGGCCTGCGTGAGCGCTGAGCGCGCGGTGACGGTCGCCGACTGCCCCGGCGACAGGATGCCGTCCGCGCCGGGCCACGTGTAGGTGAGCGAGCCTGGAATCAGCGTCACCCCGGACTCGATCACGGCGACCCCCGAGAGCGTCGTGTTCCCCGTGTTCCGCACGACGTACGTCCACAGGACCTCGTCGCCTTCCACTCCCGTGGCGCCGGCGGCGAGGGCGCCGCTGTCGGTGATCGAGACGGACGGCTGCGCAGCGACGGTCGACGAGGTGGCGGAGTCGTAGATCGGCGCCAAGGTCCCTCGCACGGGCACGCCGTCCACGCGCACGGTGTTGGTGATCGCACCCGCGTCGATGTCGGACTGCGCCGCCTGATAGGTCGTCGTGAACACGGCGGTCTCACCCGGGCGCAGGACGCCGTCCGGGCCCGGCCAGCGAGCCGAGACGGGCGTGGTGCCGGGCAGCATCTCGCTGAGCCCGATCGACTCGACGGTCACGTTGCCGGAGTTCGTCACGGTGATCGTGTAGGTGAGCACGTCGTCGACCGACACGTCGCTCGAGATGTCCACCGACTTGTCGACCGTGAGCGCGGGGGCGGCCGGAGCCGCCGCGGTCAGCACCGCCGGCGACGAGGCGTCCACGCGCGGACCGGTCGGCGGCTGGCCGCTGGCGGTCGCGCGGTTCGTGATCGTGCCGGCGTCGACGTCCGCCTGCGTGATCGCATAGGTCGCCGTCGCCGTCGCCGTCTCGCCGGGGAGGACCACACCCGGGCGGTCGGCGTCCGGCCAGGCGATGACCGGGAGCGACACCCCCGCGAGCTGGTCGACGAGGTCGACGAGCGTGAGCGTCACGTTCCCGGTGTTGACGATCCGGAAGTCGTAGTCGATGACGTCGCCCACGCCGCCGTCACCGCGCGCCGCTCCCTCCTTGCCGACGGTGAGACTCGGCGCGGCGGCGACGTCGAGTCCGGCGGCGGCGGTGTCGGTGACCGCGGCCGCTCGGGGCGGGATACCGGTGACCGTCGCCGTGCTGCCGACACGACCGGCGTCGACCTCGGCCTGGGTCAGGGCATGCGCGGCGGTCGCGGTCACCGTCGCGCCGACCGGGAGGACGCCGGGCGTCAGCGGACCCCAGTCGATCACGACGCCGTCCGGAAGATCGGCGAGGGGATCGGCGATGTCCACGCCGGTGAGGGTGACGTTGCCGCCGTTGCGGATCGTGTACGTCCACACGACGGGGGAGCCGGCCGTCCCGTCGTAGCCCGCGCCCGTGGCGGCGCTCTTGGTGAGCTCGATCGCCGGCACGCCGTTCTGGGTCGCGACGGTCGCCGAGGACTCGTTGGAGACGACGGGTCCATCGCCGCGAAGGGGAGTGCCCGATCCCGACGCGCGATGGATCACCGCGCCGGCATCGACGTCGGCCTGGGAGATCGTGCTCCTGCCGGTCAGGACGAGCGACTCGCCGGGCGCGAGGGCGACGGTGGGGCCGGCGGGAGAGTAGGAGGCATCCGTGAGGCCGTCGAGGTCGACGAAATCGGCCACGTCCACGGTCACCGTGACGTTGCCGGTGTTCGCGAGGGTGTGCGTCCACGTGATGGTCTCGCCGACGCGGCCCTCTCCGTCGGCCGAGCCTGCGCTCGAAGAGACGAGGATCGGGTTGGGCTCGGCCATCGTGACGACGACGGTGTTCGAGTCGTTCTCGACGATCGTCGTGGCGTCCTGCTGCGTCGCCGACGTGTAGGCGAACACGCCCGCGGTGTTCTCGATGTAGCCCCGGTCGAGGTCCGACTGCCGGATGACGACGTAGGCCTGCCCGGTGACGGTCGAGCCCGGCGGCAGCAGCCCCACGACGGGGGATCCGTTCTGGGTCACGGGCCACTGGATGCCGGTGATGACGAGGCCCGGCAGTCGATCCTGCAACGCGCCGCCGTAGAGCGTCACATTGCCCGTGTTGGTCGCGGTGAGCGAGTACAGCACGCGGTCGCCGACCTCGCCGTCCACCCCGATCGGGAGCTCGCCCGATTTCACGGCCTCCAGTCCGGGGCGGGCGGCGATCTCGACGTCGCCGGTCGCGGTGTCGCCCACCGTTGCGGGCGTCGCACCTGCGGGCGCGGAGCCCCGGGTCGTCACCGTGCTGCGGATCGTCCCGGCATCCACGTCGGCCTGCGTCAGCACGTAGCGCGACGTCGCCGTGACGCTCTGCCCCGGCACCAGCACGCCGGCCTGACCCGGCCACTCCGCGAAGGCGAGCGAGCCGGGGACGATGCCGAGAGCTTCGGAGAGGTCGACGCCCGTGAGCGTCACGTTGCCCGCGTTGGCCACGACGTAGGTCCACACGATCTCGTCACCGGCGATGCCGGTCGCGCCCGCCGCGAGGCGGCCGCTGTCGGTCACATCGATCGCCGGGGCGGCGATCACGGCGCGTGAGAACGCCGAAGCGTCGGCGGGGAGCACGGTGCCGCCGGGCGTCGCAGCCGAGGCGCGGGCCACGTTCGTCACGCCGCCGGCGTCGATGTCGGCCTGCGTGACGACATGCGAGGTGAGGAACTGCGCGGACTGCGTCGGAAGGAGCGTCCCCTGCGCGCCGGGCCACGTGACGGCGGGCGCGGGCGCACCGGGGAGAAGGTCGGTGACCTGCACGCCGGTCAGCGTCTGGTTGCCGTCGTTCGTCGCGGTGATGACGTACTCGATCGTCGATCCCACCGTGATGCCCGTCGACGGGGTCGCCGTCTTGGCGAGGCGGAACGACGGAGCGCCCGACGCGACCGGCGTTTCGAGCGTGTTCGACTCGCGGTAGATCGTGTCGCCGAGCGGAGGCTTGCCGCTGGCGGTCGCGAGGTTCGTGACGCGGCCGGCGTCGACATCGGCCTGGGTGATCGTGTAGACCGCTGTCGCCTCGGCCGTCTCGCCCGGGGCGACGACGCCCTCGCGATCCTCATCCGGCCAGAGGAACGCGGGATCGCTCACGCCGGTGAGCTGCTCGACGAGGTCGACGAGCGTCAGGGTGACGTTGCCCGTGTTCGAGATCGCGAACGAGTACAGGATGCGGGTGCCGAGGGATCCGTCGCCCTCGAGCACGCCCGACTTCACGACCTCCATGTCGGGGGCGGCCGTGATGCGCAGGTCGTCGGTGGCGACATCGCGCACCACCACGGAACCGCCCGCTGCGGGTGCGGTGCCCACGCCGGTCGCGGGCGTCTCGAAGATCCCGGCGTCGACGTCGGCCTGCGTGAGGATGTGCGTGGCCGTCGCCTGGACGACGCCGCCTGGGATGAGCGTGCCGTCGGGCGTTCCCGCGGGCCAGTCGTAGACGACACCCGGTGCGACGAGCGCAGCCGTGTCGGTGATGCCGACCGAGGTCAGCGTCAGGCCGCCCGTGTTGGTCAGCGTGTAGGCGATGAGGACGCTGTCGCCGGCCTTGCCCGTGAAGCCCGGACCCGCGGTGACGATCTTGGCGATGTCGATCGCCGCGCCCGTCGAGCTGGTCGGCACGGAGGCGATCGCGGTGTTCGAGGTCACGGTGGTCGGTCCCCGCACCGGAGTGCCGGAGCCGGTGGCCGCATTCATGGCGGCGCCCGCATCCACTTCGGCCTGCGTGATCAGGCTGGTGCCGACCATCGTGAGCGTGTGCCCGGGCTGCAGGACACCGGGGGATCCCTGGTTCCACGTGTACGTGGGAGCGCCGCTGTACGGGTGCAGATCGGTGAACTGCGTCTCGTCGAGCCGGATCGTGACGTTGCCGGTGTTGGTGAGCACGCTCGTCCACGTGATCGTGTCACCGGCGGCACCCGATCCCGTGCGGTCGCCGCGCGTCGTCGCGGTGAGCTGCGGCGCAGCGGAGACGGTCGGGACGACGATCTCGTCCGAGACGGCGTCCACGGGCACCTCGCCGGCGACGGGCTCCTCGGTCGTGTAGCCCTCGACGTCCGCCTGATTGACGATCTCTCCGGCGTCGATGTGAGCCTGAGTGAGGATCACGTATCCGGTTCCGAACGCGCGCGCACCGGGCGGGATCACCTCGTCGCGTGCGACCCCCTGCGGGTCGTCCGGCCAGACGAGGCTCGTGATGACGAGTCCGGGGAGGCGGTCGACGAGGTCGACGCGGTGAAGGGTGACGTTGCCCGTGTTGACGGCGCTGAGCGTGTACTCGACGCGATCGCCGACCTGACCGATGTCTCCGTCGGCGAGGGCTCCGGTCTTGACCAGATCCATGCCGGTCCGCTGGGGGATGTCCACGGGCCCCGTGGCGGAGTCGACCGCGTCCGGACCCGTGGGCGGCGTGCCCCGCGCGGTCACCGTGCCCGTGACCTCGCCCGCGTCGATCTGGGGCTGCGTGAGCACGGTGCGCGAGGTGACGGTGACGGACTGACCGGGTTCGAGGCGACCGGATGCCGTCGGCCACGGGCCGTAGACGAGCGAGCCCGGCACGATCGGAAGCGACTCCGCCGCCGAGACCCCCGTGAGGGTGACGTTCCCGGTGTTCGTGACGACATAGGTCCACTCGACGGTGTCACCGGCGAGTCCGGAGCCGCCGGCGGCGAGAGCGCCGGTGTCCGTCACGGAGATCTGCGGTCCGGCGGCGACCGCGGGGGTCGTCGCCGTGCCGCGCGCCAGCGTGGGGATGCCGCCGGGAGCACCGGCACCGGTGCCCTCGGCCGTGGCGATGTTGACCACGCCGCCGGCATCGATGTCGGCCTGCGTGACACGGTGGGTGGTGGTCGTCTGGGCGGTCTGGGTCGGCGCGAGGACGCCGCTCGTTCCGGGCCACGACATCGACAGCGCTCCGGCGCTCGTCAGCGGATCGGTGACGGTGATCCCCGAGACGGTGACGTTGCCCGTGTTGGCGACCCGCACCGTGTAGGTGATGACGTCGCCGGCGCGCACTCCGGCCGCGGGCACGGCCGTCTTCGTCACGGTCAGCGACGAGTCCGCGGGGGCGAGCCCGCCGCCGGGCGCGTTGGTGAGCAGGACGGCGTTCGATGCGTCGGTCACAGCCGATCCGTCGGGCGCGGTCGAGGTCACCGATGCCGTGTTCGACAGCGTCCCGGCATCCAGCACGGCCTGCGTGATGGTGAACGTCGCAGTGGCCGCCACGACGCCGCCCGGAGCGAGACGACTCGTCGTCGTCGACCACCCGTCCTCGTAGGCGACGGCGGAGAGGCCGACGAGCGGATCGGAGATCGACACTCCGGTGAGCGTCGTCGTGCCCGTGTTCAGCGCCTCGAACCGGTAGGTGACGACGTCGCCCAGCGATCCGCCGCCGGACACCGTCGCGGTCTTGGTGAGCTCGATCGCCTCGACCGCGCGCAGGCCGATGCTGGCGGCATCCGTCACCGTCACGGCGGCGCCGCCGCTGGCGGGGAGGCCCTGCGCGGTCGCCACGTTCACGAGGCTGCCGGCGTCGACGTCGGCCTGGGTGACCGTGTAGGGCACGGCGACCGAGATCTCGTCGCCGGGTGCGAGCACGCCGACGTCACCGCTCCACTCCTCGACCGGCACCGAGACCGGCCCACCGAGCAGCGGATCGTCGATCGCGACGCCCCGGAGCGTGACGTTGCCGGCGTTGGAGAGGGTCAGCGTGTAGTCCACGACCGCGCCCGCGACCAGATCCGTCGCGGGTTCGGCGGTCTTGTCGAGGAGAAGGGCCGGTGCGGGCGCTGTGTCCGTGCGGACCACCGGGGACTCGGCGGCGACGACTGAGCCGCCGGGAGCGATCGCGGAGGCCGACGCCTGGTTCACGACCGCGCCCGCATCGACGTCGGCCTGGGTCACGACATAGGTCGCGGTGGCCGTCGTCGTCGCCCCGACACCCAGTGTTCCCGGCACCGTGATGGCTGCGCCGGTGATGCGCGGGTCGACGACCCGAACGCCGGTGAGCGGCACGTTGCCGGTGTTGGAGACGCTGAAGGTGTACAGGATGCTGCTGCCGACGTCGCCCGGCGAGACGGTTCCCGTGTAGGCCGCGCTCTTGCCGATCGACACGCTCGGCGCCTGATCGCCCGTGGCCACCGTCACCCTGCCGGACGGCGCGGACACCGGTCCCGTCGGGCTCGTGCCGAACGCCTGCGCGGTGTTGACCACCCGGCCGTCGACGAACTCGTCGAGCGTGATGGCGTGCGTCGCCGAGGCGCTGACCTGCTGGCCCGGAAGGAGCGTCCCCGGTGATCCCGGCCAGTCGCCGAACGTCACGGCTCCGGCGGGGAGAAGCGGATCGCTGATGCCGACGACGGTGAGCGTCGTCGTGCCGGTGTTGCGCACGACGAAGTCGTAGAGCACGTTCGAGCCCGTCTGGCCCGCGTTCGGGCCGGGCTCGAGGCGTCCGGTCTTGGCGATCGAGATCGTCGACGCGCGCTGGACCGGCACGGTCGCCGTCGTCGTGGCGGTCGCGGGGGACGGGGTCACGCCTGCCGGGGGCACTCCCGTGGCCGTGGCGGGGTCGGACACCGAGCCCGCATCGACGTCGGCCTGCGTCAGCACGTAGCTCGAGGTGGCCGTCGCGGACTGACCGGGCAGCAGGGTGTTCGCGGGGCCGGGCCATGAGGCGAAGGTCGGACCCGTCGTCATCGGGAGCGTCGGCGACACGGCGACGCCGGTGAGCGTCGTGGTGCCCGCGTTCGTCACGGTGTACGTGAACGTGATGACGTCTCCGGCACGACCCGGCGATCCGGCGGGCAGCGCGCCCGTGTGCGTCAGCGAGACGACGCCGGTGCGCGCCGCGAGCGGGGTGACGACGGTGGGCGAGTCGTCCGACACGACCGGACCGCTGGGCGGAGTGCCGGCCGAGCTCGCGGTGTTCGTCAGCGAACCGGCATCCGCGTCCGCCTGGGTCACGGTGTGTCGCGCGGTCGCTTCGATGACGTCGCCGGGTCGCAGCACGCCGGCGCTGCCGCTCGGCCACGTTCCGTATTGGAGGCTCGTCGCGGGCAGGAACGGATCGGTGATGCTCGCCGCGCTCAGCGTCACGTTGCCGGTGTTCGTCGCCCGGATCGTGTAGGTCACGATCGAGCCGACCGCGCCGCCGCCGGAGACGCTCGCGCTCTTGGACGTGTCGATCGCCGGGGCGGGCGCGACCGTCGGAGTCGACACCGTGGGGGAGGCGAACGAGAGCGGGGCGCCCTGCGGCGTGCGGGCGGCCAGATTCGCCGTGTTGGTCACCGCGCCGGCGTCGACGTCCGACTGCGTGACCGTGTAGAGGGCTGATGCCGTCACGGTGTCGTTCGGCCGCAGCACCCCGGTCGTCCCCGACGGCCACCCGTCGTAGGACACGGCGGACAGCCCGGGGAGGGGGTCGGACACGGCGACGTTCGAGAGCGTCACGTTGCCGGTGTTGGTCGCGGTGAACGTGTAGCGGATCGTGGAGCCGACGGCGCCGGTGCCGGTCTCGTACGCCGCGGACTTCGTGAAGTCCAGGGTGGAGGTCGGCGCGAGGGTCACGGTGGAGGTGTCGCTGCGGGTGAGCGGCGACCCGGTCGGCGGTGCGGCGGACGAGGACGCGACGTTGACGACCGAGCCGGCGTCGACGTCGGCCTGCGTCACCGTGTAGGTGCCGCTCGCCGTGACGGACTGACCGGGCGAGAGCACTCCCGCCGCGCCGGGCCACGCGCCGTACACGACTCCGGACGGAAGCAGCGGGTCGGAGATCGTGACGGCCGACAGCGTCACGTTGCCGAGGTTCGTGTAGACGAACGTGTACGCGATCGTGTCGCCCGCGGCACCTGTTCCCACGAGGCCTCCGGTCTTGGAGAGCGCCGCGTCGGGAGCCGCCGGTGCGGTCGCGGTGACGATGTTGGCGGAGCGCGCGGTCAGCGCGGGGCCGGCGGGGGGCGTTCCAACGGCGGTCGACTGGTTGGCGACGGATCCGCGGTCGACGTCGGCCTGGAGCACCGTGTAGGTCGCGGTCGCCGCGACGGCCTGTCCCGGCTGGAGCACACCCGCGGTGCCCGACGGCCACGTCCCGTAGGAGATCGTCGAGAGTCCGGGCAGCGGGTCGCTGACACCCACGCCGGTGAGCGTCACGTTGCCGCTGTTGCGGGTCGTGAAGGTGTAGGTGATCACGCTGTTCACGCCGCCCGTGCCGGTCGTGTAGGAGGCGCTCTTGGTGGTGGTGAGACCCGGCGAGGCGGCGACCGTGGTGACGGCCACGCTCGGCGACTGGGCCGTCGCGACGGCGCCCTGAGGCGTCGTGGCCGAGACCGTCGCCCGGTTCGTGATCGTGCCGGCGTTGACGTCGCTCTGCCGGACCGGGTACGTCGCGGTGGCCGTGATCTGGTCACCGGGGCGCAGGACGCCGGTGGTGCCGCTGGGCCACGTGCCGTAGGCGAGGGCCGAGAGCCCCGTGAGCGGGTCGCTGATCGTCGCGCCGGTGAGGGTCACGTTGCCGGTGTTGGTGGCGGTGAGCGTGTAGGTGATCACGTCGTCGACCCGCACGCCGGTGGTCGCGGACGGAGTCTTGGCGAGCGTGAGGGTGCCTCGGGGCGCCAGGCTCACGGTCGCGGCGGCATCGGGCCCCGTCACGGCGGCGCCGGTCGGGGGGAGTGCCCGACCGTAGGCGGTGTTGATGATCGAACCCGCGTCGATGTCCGCCTGCGTCAGCACCGACGTCGCGGTCGCGGTGGCGCTCTGTCCGGGCTGGAGCGTGCCCGCGGCGTTGCCCGACGGCCACGTGTAGGCCCGCGCGGACACGCCCGCGGTGCGCTCGACGATCTCGGCGCCGGTGACGGTGACGTTGCCGGCGTTGCGGATCGTGAACGACCAGGTGACCGTGTCGCCGGCGACGCCCGTGGCGCCGGGCGCGAGGACACCGGACTTCGTCACCGTGAGGGCCGGCGCCGATGCGGCCGTCGGCGTCGAGATCGTCGAGGTGCTGCCGATGGCCGGCCCGGACGGGGGTGTCCCGTTGGCGGTGGCGGTGTTCACGACCGCGCCGGTGTTCACGTCGCTCTGCTTGATCGTGTACGTCGCCGTCGCCGTCGCCGACTGTCCGGGGGTGAGCCTTCCCGGAGTACCCGGCCACGCCGAGAACGCGGGCGTGGACAGACCCGGGAGGGGGTCGCTCACCGTGACGCCCGTGAGCGTCGTGTTCCCGGAGTTGGTCACGACGAACGTGTAGGCGATGACATCGCCCGCGTTGCCCGCTGCGCCTCCCGACACCACGCCGCTCTTCACGACCGAGACCGCCGGTGCGGGGGCCGCGGGCGTGACCGTGGCCGTGCTCGGGGGCGATGTGGCGGTCGTGCCGGCCGGTGTGCGCCCGGTGGCGGTCGCGGTGTTGGTGACGGTGCCCGCGTCGAGCTGCGCCTGGGTGATGGTCGACGAGGCGGTCGCGGTCGCGGTCTGCCCCGGGCCGAGGACGCCCGTGGCCGCCGGCCAGGTGATGCTCGGGGTGCTGAGCCCGGCGAGCGTGTCGGTGAGTGCGATCTGGGTGAGGGTGACGTTGCCGGCGTTGCGGATCGCGAAGGACCACGTGATCGTCGAGCCGACGCCGCCGCTGCCCGCGGTGACGGCGCCGCTCTTGGCGACGGCGAGTGCTCCGCTCGGGGTGATCGGGACGGTGGCGGTGCGCTGCTGCGTCACGCTGGCGCCCGACGGTGGCGTCGCGGTGGCCGTGGCGGTGTTGACCACGGATCCGGCGTCGATGTCGGCCTGCGTGAGCGCGTAGCTCGCGGTGGCGGTGACCGACTGCCCGGGCTGGAGGAGGCCGGCGGTCCCGGACGGCCACGTGCCGTAGGCGGGGGCGGAGAGCCCGACCAGCGGATCGGCGATGGCCGCACCGGTGAGGGTGACGTTGCCGGAGTTGGTCAGGGTGAAGGAGTAGGTCACGATCGAGCCCGCGGTCTGCCCCGCGGCGGTGCCGGACTTGGTCAGCGTCACGGAGGGCGCCGCGGCGACCGTCGCGGTGGTGACCTGCGACGACTGCGCCGACGCGGTCGTCCCGGACGGCGCGGTGCCCGTCGCGGTGGCCCTGTTCACGATCGATCCGCGGTTCACATCGCTCTGCGTCACGGTGTACGAAGCGGTGGCGGTCACCGTCTGGCCGGGCTGGAGCACGCCCGTGGTGCCCGACGGCCACGTGCCGTACGACAGAGTCGAGAGGCCGGTCAGGGGGTCGGTGATCGTCACGCCCGTGAGCGTCACATTGCCGGTGTTCGTGGCGGCGAAGGAGTAGCGCAGGACGCTGTCGACCGCTCCGGTGCCGGTCGTGTACGCGGCGGACTTCGTCGTCGAGAGACCCGGCGAGGCAGCCGTCGTGGTGACGACGGTCGTCGGGGACTGCCCGGTCGCGGTGGCGCCCTGAGGCGTCGTCGCGGTCGCGGTCGCGCGGTTGGTGATCGTGCCGGTGTTGATGTCGCTCTGGCGCACGGTGTACGTGGCGGTGGCCGTGATCTGGTCGCCGGGCCGCAGGACGCCCGTCGTGCCGGTCGGCCAGGTGCCGTAGGAGAGCGCCGAGAGCCCGGCGAGGGGATCGGTGATCGCCGTCCCCGTGAGGGTGACGTTGCCCGTGTTGCGCGCGACCAGCGTGTAGGTGATCACGTCATTGACGCGGACGCCGGTGGTCGTGGACGGTGTCTTGGTGAGGGTGAGGGTGCCGCGCGGCGCGAGCGCGACGGTCGCGGGCACGTCGGGCCCCGTCGTCGCCGCGCCGGTCGGCGGCACTCCCCGGCCGTACGCGGTGTTGACGATCGAGCCGGCGTCGAGGTCGTTCTGGGTGAGGATCGAGGTGGCGGTGGCGGTGGCCGTCTGACCGGGCTGGAGCGTGCCGGGAGGGTTGCCGGCGGGCCAGGTGTAAGCGCGCGCCGACACTCCGGGCGTGCGCTCGAGGATCTCAACCGCCGTCAGGGTGACGTTGCCCGAGTTGCGGATCGTGAAGGACCAGTTCACGGTGTCACCGGTGACCCCCGTCGCTCCCGATGCCAGCGCGCCGCTCTTGGTGACGACGACACCGGGCGCCGAGGCCGACGTGGCGACGGTCGCGGAGGCGCTCGGCGCCGTCACCGTCGCGCCCGACGGTGCCCTTCCGGTGGCCGATGCGGTGTTGGAGACCGAGCCAGCGTTCACGTTCGCCTGCGTGAGGGGGTAGGTCGCCGTCGCGGTGGCGGTCTGCCCGGGAGCGAGCGTGCCCGTCGCCCCGGGCCACGTGTAGGCGAGGGTGGAAAGACCGACGAGAGGATCGCTGACGGCCGCGTTCGTGATCGTGACGTTCCCGCTGTTGCGGAGGGTGAACGTGTACGTGACCACGTCGCCGGCGTTCCCCGCTCCCGGAGCGGCCAGCGCGCCGGTCTTCGTCAGGACGAGGGCCGGGGCCGCGGCGGCGGGCGCGACGACGGCGGTCGGACTCGTCGCCGTGGCCGTGGTGCCCTGCGGGGTCCTGCCGGTGGCCGTGGCGACGTTGGTCACCGTGCCGGCGTCGACCTGGGCCTGCGTGATGGTGGACGTGGCGGTGGCCGTCGCGGTCTGGCCGGGAGCCAGGGT
>JBEVLS010000097.1:0-7324 GCA_040509015.1 Microbacterium sp. | reverse complement strand
CCGTTGACGTTCACGCCGTCGTCCGAGAGCAGGAACGTGATGGATGCCGCGAGCGCGTCCGCCTCGACGGGGTCGGGCATGACCGCCATCGCCGTCTGGATGCGCCCGGCGCCGAGCGGCGAAGCGAAGGCGGCCTCGATGTTGGTGATGGTCGGGCCGGGAGCGACCGCGTTGACCCGGATGCCGCTGGGTCCGTACATGAAGGCGCTCGACTTCGTGAGGCCGGCGACGGCGTGCTTGGACGCCGTGTAGGCGACGCCGGCGGCGGAGCCTCGGAGCGCCGCCTCGGACGCCGTGTTGACGATCGATCCGCCGCCCTGGGCGAGCATCGCGGGGATCACGGCGCGCATGAGCTTCATCGTCCCGTCGACGTTCACCCGGAAGACGCGCTGCCACACGGCGTCGGTCACATCGCCGACGGGAGTCATGTCGTCCATGATCCCGGCGATGTTGGCCAGGCCGTCGATCGTGTCGCCGGCGGCCTCGACGATGCGGGCGACTCCGGCGTCATCGGTGATGTCGGCCGTCAACGCGACGACGTCGGCGCCCTCGTGCTCGGCGACGAACTCGTCCAGACGCTCCTGGCTGACGTCGACGGCGATGACGCGGCCGCCCTCGCGGGCGATGCGGGATGCCGTCGCCCGGCCGATGCCCGAGCCGGCGCCCGTGACGATCACCGTCTGCCCGGTGAAGCGTCCGCCGTCGATCCGCTCGGTCCATTCGCGCAGCGGGGTCTCATCCGCCGCATCCGCATCGACGGTCGAGGGTGCCGTCGCGGTGCCCTCCGGCACATCACCGGCGGCTGCGCGGCGGATGAGATCGTCGAGCATCTCCTGGGTGAACGCTCCGCGACTGAGCTTCACGAGGCGCTTGATCGCGAGGCGTCGCACGGGCTTGAACACCTCGGGCGTCTGGCCGCCCTGCGCGAGCATGTCGGTGAGGATCGCGTTGCCCGCGGGGTCGGCGAGCCAATCGGCGATGGAGGAGTCGCCCGAGAGCGGCGTGGTGGTGCTCATTCTCTTTCCCTTCTACCGGACATCCGTGTCCGGTAAGTAGGCTACACCCGTGACACCGTCCGGAGAAGAGCCCGCGCGCGCGAATCGTGGTCGTGCAGCGGGGCCCGAGAACCGGCGCGCCCTCATCGACGCCGCGCGCGAGGTCTACGCCGAAGGCGGGTTGGACGCGCCCTTCAGCGCCGTGGCGAAGCGCGCCGGCGTCGGACAGGGCAGCCTCTACCGGCACTTCCCCGATCGCACGGCGCTCGCCGTCGCCGTCTTCGTCGACAACGTGGGTGAGATCGAGGAGTTCACCGAGCCGGAGGGCCGGACGATCGACGACCTGCTCGATCGGGTCGTGGATCAGGCGGTCGTCTCGACGGCGTTCATCGGGCTCATCACGGCCGACCTGCACGACCCGCGCGTGGCGCCCCTGGGGGCCCGCTTCCGGGCGGTCGTCGAGCGTCTCGTCGACCGCGAGCACGCAGCCGGCCACCTCGGCGATCACATCGACGCGCTCGACGTCATGATGGCGACCGGGATGCTCGCCACCGAGCTCGCGCGCACGGATCCCGCCGACCGTCCGGCTGCCGCCGCTCGGGCGCGGGCGCTCTTCCGCGCGGCGTTCGCACCGCGCTGACCGGCGTCATTCCGGGGGTGTCGCGAGCAGGCGGGCGAGCAGCTCGAGCGCCGCTTCCTGCGGCGCGGATTCGTCCAGCATCCACTGGGTCTGCAGGCCGTCCGATGCCGCGATGACGAGCGCCGCGACCGCGGCGGGGTCGACGTCGCGACGAAGGACGCCGGCCGCCTGGTTGCGACGGACGCGGTCCGCGAGCTCCGCGCGGATCTTCGCGAAGCGGGTCGTGGCGAACTCCGTGGCATCGGGGTGGCCGGGCTCGAGCGCCGCGGCGACGAGGGTCGAGTACAGCTGGACGAGACCCGGCACCTCGTGGTTGCGACGGGCGGCCTCGGCCATGATCTGCACCGGGGGTGCGTCGTCGGGTTCGGGCTCGCGCTCGTCCTCGCGGCGGGCGGACTCGCGGTACACCTCGACGAGGAGCTGCTCGCGCGACGTGAAGTAGTGGGTCAGCGCCGCGTGCGAGACGCCGATCTCGTTCGCGATCGAACGCAGGCTCGTGCCTTCCGATCCGCGGCGGGCGAAGACCTCGATCGCGCGGTCGAGGATCTCCTGACGCCGGGCGAGCCCCTTCGCGTACGAGCCGCGCGATCGGGACGCGGGGCTCGCGGCGGTGCTGTCGGAATCGGACATGTGACGCATTCTATCGATGAAAACCTCCACGTGGAGGTTTCTTCTGCTAGCGTGTTCGGCGGAGCGCAGGATCGCGCGCTCGTCAACGTAGACCGCACAGGAGAGGTCCCATGCCGGCACTCACTTCCGTCCAGCTGTTCACCGTCCGAGAGGCACTCGAGGCCGACCTCGACGGCACCCTCGCCGAGGTCGCGCGCCGCGGCTTCACCGCCGTCGAGCCGTACGACTTCGTGCACCGTGCCGACGCGCTGGCCGCATCGCTCGCCGCCAACGGACTCGTCGCGCCGACCGGCCACGGCTTCCTCGCCTCGACGACGTTCGTGAACCCCGACGGCAGCGACACCGACAGAGCCGTCCCCACGCCGGACGAGGTCTTCGACGCCGCCGAGACGATCGGCATGACGACCGTGATCGACCCGTACACGCACCCCAATCGCTGGGAGACGCGCGCGCAGATCGAGGAGACCGCGCGTCGCCTGAACGCCGCCGCCGATCTCGCCGAGGCGCGCGGACTGCGCGTCGGCTACCACAACCACGCCCACGAGCTCGAGGCCGTCATCGACGGGCAGACCGGACTCGAGCTCCTCGCCGAACTGCTCGATCCTCGCGTCAAGCTCGAGGTCGACCTCTACTGGGCAGCCCGCGCAGGCGTCGACCCCGTCGCTCTGCTCGAGAAGCTCGGCGACCGCGTCGTCGCCGTGCACGTCAAGGACGGCACGCTCGACGCCGAGGCGATCAAGGCCTACCCGCCGGCCGATCAGGTGCCCGCCGGCCAGGGCGTCGTGCCGCTGGCTGCGGCGATCGACGCGGCATCCGCCCTCGAGTTCGCCGTCGTCGAGTACGACGCGTACTCCGGCGACCTGTTCGACGGCATCGAGCAGAGCCGGCAGTTCCTCGACGAGCGGGCGGCCGTCTGATGGCGGCGCCCATCGGCGTCGGCATCATCGGCGCAGGCAACATCAGCGACCAGTACCTCACCAATCTGACGAGCTACCCCGACGTGCGCGTGCTCGCGGTCGGCGACCTGCTCGAAGACCGAGCGCGCGAGCAGGCCGAGAAGTACGGGATCGCGAAGTCCGGTGGCGTCGACGTCGTTCTGAACGACCCCGACATCGAGATCGTGGTGAACCTCACGATCCCCGCCTCTCACATCGCGGTGTCCGAGGCGATCATCGCGGCGGGCAAGCACGTGTGGACCGAGAAGCCGATCGGCATCGACCGCGAGAGCTCGCTCGGGCTTCTCGAGAAGGCGGATGCCGCGGGCCTGCGCGTCGGAGTCGCCCCCGACACCGTGCTCGGCCCGGGTGTGCAGACCGCCAAGCGGGCCATCGCCCGCGGCGACATCGGCCGCCCGCTCTTCGCCCAGACGACGTTCCAGTGGCAGGGCCCCGAGATCTTCCACCCGAACCCGGCGTTCCTCTACGCCCAGGGCGGCGGGCCGCTGCTCGACATGGGTCCGTACTACGTCTCGACCCTGCTGCACGTGTTCGGACCCACGGCATCCGTCGCCGCCCTCGGCCTGCGCGGCACCGAGACCCGCACCGTGCAGGTCGGACCCCTCGCGGGCACGGAGTTCCCCGTCGAGATCCCCTCGACGATCTCGGTGCTGATGCAGTTCGAGCGCGGCGGGCAGGCGCAGAGCCTGTACAGCACCGACTCGCCCCTGCGTCGCCAGGGCATCGTCGAGATCGCCGGGACCGAGGGCACGCTCGTCATCCCCGACCCGAACACGTTCGGCGGCGAGATCACGATCACCCGGCCCCTCACCGAGATGGTGATCCCGCCCGCGCCGCTCGTGCAGGAGGTCGTCGAGGTCGAGCAGGAAGGCGTCCTCGCCGGGCGCGGCCTGGGGCTCCTCGACATGGCCCGTGCGATCCGCGACGGCCGCCCGCACGTCGCGACCGGCGAGTTCGGCTACCACGTCCTCGACACGCTGCTCTCGATCGAGGAGTCGGCCGCCGCGGGCGGAGCCCTCGTCACGGTCGACAGCACCCTCGGTGACATCGGGTCGATCTCGGCGGACTTCGACCCCTTCGCGTCGACGCTCTGAGGCGTCCTCCCGGTCGGAAGCGCCGCTTCCGGCCGGGAGTCGTCGGCGGGCGGGTAAGCCCCCGTTCGGCGGATGTCAAGCGTCGCGGGTTCCTCGTCGTCTCCGGTTAGCGTGGGGTACCGACCCCAGGAGACGACGTGCCCCTCTCGCTCGCCTCGACGAGTCCGACCGTGTCGGTCGTGATCCCCGTGAAGGACGACGGCCTCGAGCTGCGCCGGTGTCTCGCTGCCCTCGCGACCCAGAGCCGACTCGCGGACGAGATCGTCGTCGTCGACAACGGCTCCTCGGACGCGTCGGCCAGGATCGCCGTCGAAGGCGGCGCACGCGTCGTGCACTGCGCGCACGCGGGGATCCCGGCCGCGGGAGCGCACGGCTACGACGCCGCCGAAGGGGACCTCATCCTGCGCCTGGACGCCGACTGCGTTCCCGATCCCGCGTGGATCGAGACGGTGATCAGCACGTTCCTGGCTCGACCCCGGGTGCACGTGCTCTCCGGCAGGGCACGGTTCATCGACGGCCCCCGACGTCTTCGCGGGCCGCTCGCCGCGGCATACCTCGCGGCCTACGCCGTGGTGGTGTCGCCTGCGCTCGGGCATCTGCCCATGTTCGGATCGAATCTCGCGTTCCACCGCGAGGCCTGGGAGAGCGTGCGCGCGACGGTCCATCGTGCCGACCCGAGTCTGCATGACGACCTCGACCTCGCCTACCACTTCGGAGAGCGCCACCGCATCGGATACCTCCCCGGCGCGCACATGGGGATCTCCATGCGGCCGTTCGGCAGCGTTCGCTCGCTGGCGCGTCGCGTAGGGAGCGGCTTCCGAACGGTGCTCATCCACTGGCCCCACGATTTCCCCCCGGTGCGCTGGACCCGTCTCGCTCTGCGGCGCGGCCTGTCCTGCGCCGGCGTGCCGACCCGTCGCTCGGCGTCATGATCCGCGCGTCCCTGCTGGGTCCGCTGCCGCCCGACGCCCTCCACGTCATGACGTTCAACGTCCGCCGCCGGTTGGGAGCTCTCTCACCACGACGCGCCGACCGCTGGGGAGAGCGGCGGCCCCGAGTGGCGGCGCTTCTCCGCGCCGAGCAGCCGACCGTCCTCGGCGTGCAGGAGGCGATGCCCGATCAGGCGGCCGCCATCGGCGATGCCCTGGGCGAGAGCTACCGGCAGGTCGGGCACGGGCGCAGATCGGACGGCACAGGAGAAGCGTGTCCGGTCTACTACGACGCAGATCGTCTCGAGCTGCTGGACTGGTCGCAGGAGGCGCTGTCCGATACGCCGACGATTCCGGGCTCGATGTCGTGGGGCAATCGGATGCCGCGCGTGCAGGTGCGGCTCGCCCTGCAGGACCGCGCGACGGGAGCGACGTTCGCGTTCGTCAACACGCATCTCGATCCGTTCTCTCGCAGATCCCGGGTTCGCGCAGCGGCGGCGCTGCGGGAGGGTGCGCGCCTGACCGGCGGTCCATGCATCGTGGCGGGCGACCTGAACGCGGGCGTCGGTTCCTCGACCCTGCGCGAGCTTCTGGCGGACGATGTGCTCCAGGATGCGTGGACGACCGCGAGGCGGCGCGAGACTCCCGCGTGGGGGACCTTCGCGAACTACCGGTCTCCGAAGTCCGGAGCCGGACGCATCGACTGGCTCGCCGTCTCGGCATCCGTCGAGGTGCTCCGCGTGGGCATCAACGCGCGGAGATACGACGGCGGGTGGCCGTCGGACCACCTGCCGGTCCAGGCCCACGTGCGCGTGCGGCCGGGGGAGGAGCGAGGATGATCGACGACTTCCTGCGTCCTCCGCGCACACCGGGCGACTACCTCGCCGATGCGGTGCGCGCGCTGGGACTGCTGAGCGTCGTGGTCGCCGCCGTGTGGTTCGCGCCGACGGATGCCGGGATCCTCGCCTTCGCCCTGCCCGCGCTGATGATCCCGCGGTTCGTGGGCGTCCGTGCGTGGTTCGACATCGCCTTCGGTCTGACCGTGCTGGTCGCCGCCTGGAGCAACGTGCTCGATCTCTACCGGACCGTGGTCGGGTGGGACCTCGTCGTGCACTTCGTGTGCACGGGCCTGATCGCCGTGCTGACGTACCTTCTCCTGGCGCGGACGGACGTGGTTCCACGGCCGACTCCGTCGGGAGTGCGGACCCGGGTGGCGCTGGTGATCACGCCCGCCCTCGCCCTCGCGGTGAGCGCGCTGTGGGAGATGGTGGAGTGGGCCGGGTACGCCTTCATCACCGATGAGATCATCGTCACCTATGTCGACACGATCGGCGACATGGCCGCCGGGGGCCTCGGGGGACTCGTCGGCGGCGTGCTGCTGGCGTCGGTGGATCTGCTGCGCCCGGAGGGATGACGCCCTCCGCGCGCGCCGTCGGTCAGCGCTCGGCGCGGGCCAGGTTCGCGACGAGCTCGTCCTTGTTCTGGCGCACGACGTACGCGGGCTGGTCGCGCTCGACGCGCCAGCTCTCGGCGATCGACCCGACGTCGACGGTGTCGAAGCCGAACTCGTCGTAGATCGAGGTCACGAGGGCGACGGCCTCGGAGTCGTCTCCCGCGGTCGCCAGGGCGCGGCGATCGGGGGTGCCCGCAGGGGCTCCGGCGGTCAGGATGTCGCCCGACATGATGTGGTTGAAGGCCTTCGCGACCTTCGAGGTCGGCAGGTGCGCCTGCAGCATGCCGGTCGTCGTCGCCTGCTTGGCCTCGAGCACGTCGATGCGCCCGTCGCGCTCCCAGTAGTAGTTGTTCGTGTCCAGGACGATCTTGCCCGCGAGCGGCTCGACCGGCACAGCGTTCAGCGCCTTGAGCGGGACGGTCACGATCACGAAGTCGCCGGATGCCGCGGCATCCGGCGCCGTAGCGGCGGTGACGTTCTCGCCGAGCTCGTCCGCGAGGGCGGCGAGGGTCTCCGGCCCGCGCGAGTTGCTGATCACGACCTCGTAGCCGCGTTCGGCGAGGCCGCGCGCGAGAGTCGATCCGATGTGTCCTGCTCCGATGATTCCGACTGTGGTCATGTGGGGGT
>JBEVLS010000096.1:0-5324 GCA_040509015.1 Microbacterium sp. | reverse complement strand
CTCTTCGCTCAGGTCTCAGATCAGGACGTCTGACCGCGGCGCTCGCGCAGCTGCTGCAGGGCGTCGTCGAGAAGGGTCTCGGCCTCTTCTTCGGTGCGTCGCTCCTTCACGTAGGCGAGGTGCGTCTTGTAGGGCTCGGTCTTCGCGAGCGCCGGAGGGTTCTCCTTGTCGCGCCCGGCCGGGAGGCCCGAGTGCGGCGAGTCGATCGTGTCGGGGATCTCCTCTTCGGCGATGCCGGCCGCGAAGTAGCGGACGGTCTCGTTGCCGAGGGCGTCCCAGTACGGAACCGCCACTCGATCGGCGTGGAAGCCGTGGTCCTGTTCGCCCATCGGGCCGGCGCCTACGCGCGTGCCCCGGATCGCGTTGCCGCCGGTAGCCATCAGAGCCCCTGGAACTTGGTGATGAGCCCGAGGGCCACGATGGACACGAACCACGCCAGCGCGAGGATGACGGTGAACCTGTTGAGGTTGCGCTCCGCCAAGCCGGACGAGCCGAGGGATGAGGTCATGCCGCCGCCGAACATGTCGGACAAGCCGCCGCCGCGTCCCTTGTGGAGCAGGATGAGAAGGGTCAGCAGGAGGCTCGTGATGCCGAGGATCACCTGCAGGACGAACTCGAGGATCTGCACAGTCGTAGAAGCCTTTCGCTGCGATCCCACGGATCGCACAAGGGTCAAGTATACGGAACGACCGGCAGACCGCGGGCAACCCGCCGCCTGCCGGCCGCAGCGTCAGACGCCGACGTGCTTCTGGTACCGGATGATCGCGGCGAACTCGTCGACGACGAGGCTCGCCCCGCCGACCAGCGCGCCGTCCACGTCGGGCTCGCGCATGAAGCTCGCGATGTTCGCCGACTTCACCGAACCGCCGTAGAGGATGCGGGTGCGAGCCGCGGCATCCGCCCCCAGCTTGTCGGCGATGACCGCACGCAGTGCGGCGCAGACCTCCTGGGCCTGCTCGGGAGACGCCACCTGACCGGTGCCGATCGCCCAGACGGGCTCGTACGCCACCACGATCTCGGCGTCCGAGGCGACACCCTCGAGCGCGACCTCCAGCTGTCCGACGGACACGGCCGTGGGGCCGGACTCCTCGCGCTCATCGAGTGTCTCGCCGACGCAGATCACCGGTGCCAGACCGTGGCGGAGCGCCGCCTGAACCTTGGACGCCACCACCTCGTCGGTCTCGGCGTGGTACTGGCGACGTTCGGAGTGACCGATGATGACGTAGCGGTTGTCGAGCTTGGCGAGGAACGCGCCCGAGATCTCACCCGTGTACGCACCCGAGTCGTGCTCCGAGAGGTCCTGTGCACCGAGGGCGAACGGGATCTTGTCGGCGTCGAGGAGCGTCTGCACGGTGCGCAGGTCGGTGAACGGCGGGAAGACCGCCACCTCGACCGAGCCGTCCTCGTGCTTGGCGTCCTTGAGCGTCCAGTGCAGCTTCTGAACGAAGGCGACCGCCTGCAGGTGGTCGAGATTCATCTTCCAGTTGCCCGCGATGAGCGGGGTGCGGCCTACTGCCATCCGAGGACCTCCAGTCCGGGGAGCTTCTTGCCCTCGAGGAACTCGAGGCTCGCGCCGCCGCCCGTCGAGATGTGACCGAACTGGTCATCGCTGAAGCCGAGTTGACGAACAGCTGCCGCCGAGTCGCCGCCGCCGACGACGGACAGACCGTCGACCTCGGTGAGCGCCTGCGCGACGGCCTTGGTGCCGCTTGCGAAGGCCGCCATCTCGAACACGCCCATCGGGCCGTTCCAGAAGACGGTCTTGGACGAGCGGATGACGTCCGCGAACTGCGCGGCCGTCTCGGGCCCGATGTCCAGTCCGAGGCCCGACGCGCCGAACGGCGTGTCTTCGAGGGCGTCGGCGGGTGCGACGACGTGCTCGGCGTCCGCCGAGAACGAGGCGGCGACCACGGCGTCGACGGGCAGGACGAGCTCGACGCCACGCTCCTTCGCGGTCGCGATGTAGCCGCGCACCCGATCGAGCTGGTCCTCCTCGAGGAGGCTCTTGCCGACCTTGTGGCCCTGCGCCGCGAGGAACGTGAACATCATCCCGCCGCCGACGAGCAGCTTGTCGACGCGCGGAAGGAGGTGCTCGATGACGCCGAGCTTGTCGCTGACCTTCGATCCGCCGAGCACGACCGCGTACGGACGCTCGGGGTTCTCGGTGAGACGGTCGAGGACGTCGAGCTCGGTCGCGATCAGCAGACCCGCAGCCGACGGCAGGATCTCGGCCAGTTCGTAGACCGACGCCTGCTTGCGGTGCACGACGCCGAATCCGTCCGACACGAGCGCGTCGCCGAGCTCGGCGAGCTGACCCGCGAACGCGCGACGCTCGGCCTCGTCCTTGGACGTCTCGCCCGGAGCGAACCGCAGATTCTCGATGACCGCGACGCCGCCGTCCTCGAGCGCGGCGACCGCCTCGTGGGCCGACTCGCCGACGGTGTCGCGCGCGAACGCGACCGGCGTGCCGAGCAGTTCCGAGAGCCGCTGAGCGACCGGGGCCAGGCTGTACTTCTCGTCGGGAGCCCCGTCGGGGCGACCGAGGTGCGAGCACACGACCAGGCGGGCGCCCTGGTTGATGAGGGCGTTGAGCGTGGGAAGCGACGCACGCACGCGGCCATCGTCCGTGATGACGCCGTCCTTGAGGGGGACGTTCAGGTCACAACGGACGATGACGCGCTTGCCTGCGAGCGAACCCAGCGAATCGAGGGTGCGCAGAGCCATGATCAGAGGCGGTCGGCGACGTACTCGGTGAGGTCGACGAGACGGTTCGAGTAGCCCCACTCGTTGTCGTACCAGGCGGACACCTTGACCAGGTTGCCGCTCACGTTGGTGAGCTCCGCGTCGAAGATCGACGAGTGCGGGTTGCCCTGGATGTCGCTCGAGACGATCGGGTCCTCCGTGTACTGGAGGATGCCGTTGAGGCGGCCGTCGGCAGCGGCGGCCTTGTAGGCCTCGTTGATCTTCTCGACCGTCAGGCCCTCGGTGGGGGTGACGATCGTCAGGTCGACGATCGAGCCGGTGGGGACCGGCACGCGGTACGAGGAGCCGCTGAGCTTGCCGGCGAGCTCGGGCAGCACGAGGCCGATCGCCTTCGCGGCCCCGGTCGAGGCGGGAACGATGTTGATGGCGGCACCGCGCGCACGACGGAGGTCGCTGTGCGGGCCGTCCTGCAGGTTCTGGTCGGCCGTGTAGGCGTGCGCCGTCATCATGAAGCCGCGCTCGATGCCGAAGGCGTCGTTGAACACCTTCGCCAGCGGGGCGAGGCAGTTCGTCGTGCACGAGGCGTTCGAGATGATGACGTCGGTCTCGGGGTTGTAGATCTCTTCGTTCACGCCCATGACGATCGTGGCGTCGTCACCGGTCGCGGGGGCCGAGATGAGCACCTTCTTCGCGCCGCCGGCGATGTGCTTCTTGGCGTCCTCCGCCTTGGTGAAGCGTCCGGTCGACTCGATGACGATGTCGACGCCGAGGTCGCCCCAGGGGAGGTTCGCGGGGTCGCGCTCTTCGAAGACCTTGATCTTCTTGCCGCCGACGGTGATGGAGTCCTCGTCGTACGAGACGTCCTCGGACAGCACGCCGCCCACCGAGTCGTACTTGAGCAGGTGCGCGAGGGTCTTGTTGTCGGTGAGGTCGTTCACCGCCACGATTTCGAGGTCCGCACCCTGCGCGAGCGCTGCGCGGAGGTAGTTGCGTCCGATGCGGCCGAAGCCGTTGATGCCGATCTTGACGGTCACGGTGTCTCCCGTTATCTCGTCGCGCCGGGTGCCCCTGATCGGCGCCCCTGCCACGCGATCTCCTAAAGAAAGGATGCTCCGCTCCCCCGGGAATCCGGGCCTGCCGAGGCATCCTCACCTGCTTACGACCCTAGCGCAGAATGGGCGCCTGCGAGTAGGCGTACGTCCCGGCGAGCACCTCGAAAGGGTTCCGGGGAGGAGGAAGGACGACAGATGCCCGGTGCCCCCGCGAGGGGAGCACCGGGCATCCGTGGAAAGCGTCGATCAGACGAGGAGTCCGGCCGTCTTCTCCTGCGCCGAGGCGAAGCGCTTCTGGACGTCGGCCCAGTTCGCGATGTTCCAGAACGCCTTGACGTAGTCGGCACGCACGTTCTTGTAGTCGAGGTAGTACGCGTGCTCCCAGACGTCCAGGAGCAGGAGCGGGACCGTGCCCGCGGCGAACTGCGACTGCTGGTCGAAGAACTGCTGGATGATCAGGTTCTCGCCGATCGAGTCCCAGAACAGCCCCGCCCAGCCCGAGCCCTGCACGCCCAGCGCCGCCGCGGTGAAGTGCGCGGTGAACTTGTCGAACGAGCCGAAGTGGTCGTCAACGGCCGACGCGAGGTCGCCGGTGGGCTTGTCGCCGCCGTCCGGCGAGAGGTTGGACCAGAAGATCGAGTGGTTCGTGTGACCGCCGAGGTTGAACGCGAGGTCCTTCTCGAGCTTGTTCACGTACGTGAAGTCGCCCTTCTCACGGGCGTCCGCCAGCTGCTCGAGCGCCGTGTTGGCACCCGTGACATACGCCTGGTGGTGCTTGTCGTGATGCAGCTGCATGATCGTCGCGCTGATGTGCGGCTCGAGTGCTGCGTAGTCGTAAGGGAGTTCGGGGAGCGTATAGGTCGCCATGTTCTCTTCTTCCGGTCGGCGCCGCGGAGAGCCGTTCCGATGACGGCCGAGCGGCGAGGGTGACTTCGTCATCCTATCGAGGGGCAACACGGCGATCACGGGGTTGCTTCCCGACCGGTGACCGTTTATGACGCGGTGATCAGTCCTCGATACCGGCGGGTACGGCCGACTCGGTGTCGGGGAGTCCCTCGACCTCGGCCTTCTTGTCGGCCATCGCCAGCAGGCGCCGGATGCGACCCGCCACGGCGTCCTTGGTCAGCGGCGGATCGGCGTGGTGGCCGAGCTCGTCGAGGCTCGCGTCCCGATGCGCGAGACGCAGATCGCCGGCCTGCTTGAGGTGGTCCGGCACGTCGTCGCCGAGGATCTCGAGGGCGCGCTCGACGCGCGCGCACGCGGCCACCGCGGCCTGGGCGGAGCGGCGCAGGTTCGCGTCGTCGAAGTTGACGAGGCGGTTCACCCCGGCACGGACCTCGCGACGCTGACGCATCTGATCCCACTCGGATGCCGCGCGGGCGGCCCCCATCTCGGCCAGCACCGCGCGGATCGCCTCGCCTTCTCGGACGACCACGCGAGGAACCCCGCGCACCTCGCGCGCCTTGGCGGCGATCCCGAGACGGTGAGCGGCGCCCACGAGGGCCATCGCCGCTTCGGGAGCGGGGCACGTGATCTCGAGCGCCGCCGAGCGACCCGGCTCGCTGAGCG
>JBEVLS010000095.1:0-5229 GCA_040509015.1 Microbacterium sp. | reverse complement strand
CCTCGACCGACCCGGTGACGTCGTGCGGAACGGGGAGACCGTCGTTCTCGTAGAAGCGCGAGATCGCGCCCGACCCGTCGGCGCGCATGAAGTGCAGCGGGATGTCGAGATGGTGCGTCAGCAGGTTCGTCATACGCATGCCCGCGGCCTCGTGCGTCACGCCGAAGGCGTCGCGGAAGTCCTCGACCGCGAGGTTGCGATCCTTCTTGGCCTGCGCGAGGAACGCGACCGATGCCGTTTCGGGCATGAGGGCGCACGCGGCGAAGTAGTTGATCTCGAGCCGCTGCTGCAGGAAGTCGGCGTAGTCGGTGGGCTGCGTGTGGCCGAGCAGTC
The DNA here is from genome assembly GCA_040509015.1 of Microbacterium sp. Lineage (GTDB taxonomy): Bacteria > Actinomycetota > Actinomycetes > Actinomycetales > Microbacteriaceae > Microbacterium. The sequence goes on along the minus strand of JBEVLS010000095.1, from coordinate 4,896 downwards.
GATGCGCCATCGCCTGGAGCGCCATGGAGCGCAGGCCGTGGCCGCCGGGGATGGACGCCGGTGGCAGGTAGATCCGCCCGTTCTCGAGGTCGGTGACCGACCGGGCGGAGTGCGGGAGGTCGCCGGCGTAGATGAGCTCGAAGCCGAGCTGCTCGGCCATGATGCTCACCGTCCGGTGGGTCAGCGCACCCGAGACGTGCCCGGCCGCCATGAGCTGCTTCTCGGCGAGCTTCTCTATGTCGGGCAGGTAGTTGCCCACCTTGCGCATCTCGAGTCGCAGCTCGGTGTTCGCCCGGCGTGCCTCCTCGGGAGTCGCGATGGCCTCGCGCTCACGTCTCTGCAGCTCGCGGTGCAGGCCAAGGATCGACTCGATCGTCTCGTCGGTCATGCCCTTGGTGACCTTCACCGGGGTGACGCCGAGCTGCTGGAAGACCGAGCTCGACTGCGCGCGGTCGAGCTCGATCTCGAGCGCGGCGCGGCGGTTCGGAGGCTCGGTCGAGAGCAGATCGGTGACCTCGACGCCCGTCGCCGCGGCCACGGCCTGCAGCACCGAGAGCTTGGGTTCGCGCTTGCCGTTCTCGATGAGGCTCAACTGGCTGCCCGCGATGCCCACCATCGCACCGAGCTCGTCGAGCGTGTAGCCGTGGCTCACGCGCTGGTGACGGATGCGGTGGCCCAGGGTGGACAGTTCGAGCGACGTCGGCGACATTCTTTGATGATAGCGAAAGAATCGCAACTCTTGACGTCGCGTTCGTCGATAAGTGTCCTGCTTTCGGAGCGAAAGTGGAGGAGAACCTCGATCTGACCGCCTTTCGCAGAGGAGCGACCCATGGCCCTGGCCGACATCTTCACTCGTCCCGCCGATTCGGCGCGCGTGGCACCCGTCCGTTCCTTCGGCATGCGGCCCGCCGGAGACGGCCTCGCCGAGCTGACCGCCTGGGTCGACCAGATCGCCGCCCTGACGCAGCCCGAGCGCATCCACTGGGTCGACGGCTCTCGTGCCGAGAACGACGCGCTCCTGCGCGAGATGGTCGACGAGGGCAAGCTCATCAAGCTCAACCCGGAGTGGCGACCGGGCTCGTACCTGGCCCGTTCGCACCCGAGCGACGTGGCTCGCACGGAGGGTCGCACCTTCATCGCATCGGAGCGCGAAGAGGACGCCGGACCGACCAACAACTGGATCGCACCCGACGAGATCCGCGCGACGATCACGCCGCTGTTCGAGGGGTCGATGAAGGGGCGCACGATGTACGTCGTCCCGTTCTCGATGGGCGCCGTCGGCGGCCCGCTCTCGCACATCGGCGTGCAGGTCACCGACAGCGCGTACGCCGTGACCTCGATCGGGATCATGACCCGCGTCGGCGGCGACGTGCTGCGCGAGATCGCCGGCGGTGCGCCGTGGGTGAAGACCGTGCACACCGTCGGCGCCCCGCTGCAGGCGGGCGAGGCGGATGCCGCATGGCCGTGCAACGACGAGAAGTACATCGTGCACTTCCCCGAGACGCTCGAGGTGTGGTCGTTCGGATCGGGTTACGGCGGCAACGCGATCCTGGCAAAGAAGTGCTTCGCCCTGAGGATCGCGTCGGTCATCGGCCGCGACGAAGGCTGGCTCGCCGAGCACATGCTGCTCATCCGCGTGATCGATCCCGCCGGCCGCCGCTACCACCTCGCCGCGGCGTTCCCGTCGGCCTGCGGCAAGACCAACCTGGCGATGCTCAAGCCCACGATCCCCGGATGGCGCGTCGAGACCCTCGGAGACGACATCGCGTGGCTGCGACCGGGCGATGACGGGCGCCTCTGGGCGATCAACCCCGAGGCGGGGTTCTTCGGCGTCGCGCCGGGCACGGGCGAATCCACCAACCAGACCGCGGTCGAGACGCTGTGGGGCAACACGATCTTCACCAACGTCGCCCTCCGGCCCGACGGCGACGTCTGGTGGGAGGGGCTCACCGACAGTGCGCCGTCCGAACTGACCGACTGGGAGGGCAACCCCTGGACGCCCGAGATGGGCCGGCCCGCGGCGCACCCGAACTCCCGCTTCACCGTCGCCGCCGCGCAGTGCCCGCAGATCGCCGACGACTGGGACTCGCCCGAGGGCGTGCCGCTGGATGCGATCCTCTTCGGCGGACGCCGCGCGACGAACGTGCCGCTCGTCGTCGAGGCGACGGACTGGACGCACGGCGTCTTCATGGGCTCGAACATCTCGTCCGAGCGCACGGCGGCCGCCGAGGGCACCGTCGGAGAGCTGCGTCGGGACCCGTTCGCGATGCTGCCGTTCTGCGGCTACAACATGGCCGACTACTTCGGGCACTGGCTCAAGGTCGGGCAGAAGCTCCGCTTCGACCGGGCACCCCGGGTGTTCCAGGTGAACTGGTTCCGCAAGGGCGATGACGGTCGGTTCCTCTGGCCCGGGTTCGGCGACAACGCGCGTGTCGTCGACTGGATCATCCGCCGCATCGAGGGCGAGGTGGCCGCGGTCGACAGCCCGATCGGTCGCCTTCCGCGCACCGAGGACCTCGACACCGACGGCATCGACGTCTCGGCCGACGACCTCGACCGGCTGTTCGCGATCGACACGACCTCGTGGCTGCGCGAGGCCGACCTGACCGAGGAGTTCTACCAGACCTTCGACGGTCGCGTTCCGGCGCCGCTGTGGGCCGAGCTCGCGGCGCTCCGCTACCGGCTGCAGCGCGCCTGACCGCTGCCTCCGCCCCGCAGGGCCGGAGGGGTCAGACGAGCAGCTGGTGCTTGGCGAGATCGCGGTAGAGCGGCGTCGAGGCGACGAGCTCGGAGTGCGTGCCCTGGCCGACGACCACCCCGCGGTCGAGCACCACGATGAGGTCGCTGTCGACGACGGTCGACAGGCGATGCGCGATGACGATGAGCGTGCGCCCCGCGGCGACGGCGTCGATCGCCTCGCGCATGCGCTGTTCGTTGAGCCCGTCGAGCGATGACGTCGACTCGTCCAGGAGCAGGATCGGAGGAGCCGCCAGCAGCGCGCGGGCGATCGCGAGGCGCTGACGCTCGCCGCCCGAGAGCATGACCCCCGCTTCGCCCACGGCCGCATCGAGCCCGAGGTCGCTGCGATCGAGCACGTCGCCGAGGTTGACCGCACGGAGCACCCGCTCGCACTCCTCGTCCGAGGCGTCCGGCGACGCGAGGCGCAGGTTGTCGCCGATCGTTCCGGCGAGCGTCGGCGCGTCCTGCTCGACGTAGCCGAGCTGCGCCCGCAGGTCGTCGCGCTCGAGGGTGCGGACGTCGATGCCGTCGAGCAGGATCGCGCCGCCGGTGGGGTCGTAGAAGCGCTCGATGAGCGACAGGGTGGTGCTCTTGCCGGCTCCGGACGGGCCGACGAGTGCGACGCGCGCACCCTTCGGCACCGAGAACGACACGCCGTGCAGCACGCCGTCTTCGGTGACGGATGCCGGTGCCGCGGCATCCGGGATCGTCACCGTCGACGTGTCGACGTGCGCTGACTCGAGTACCGCGAGCGCCTCGGACTCGGCCTTGCGGCGTGCGGCGACGGCCGCCGCGGGGTACGCGAAGCGGACGTCGCGGAACTCGATCGCGGGGGCGTCGGTCGTCGCGCTCGCCGGCTGGGATCCGATCCGGGCGGCGATCTCGGCGTCGTCGGCGGACTCGGTCGGCAGATCGAGCACCTCCTGGATGCGTCCGAGCGCCCCGAGAGCCTGGTTGACCGACGTGATCGCGCCGAAGAACGACCCGAGCGGTGCGACCAGCAGGAACAGGAACATGACGAACGTCACGAGTGCCGCGACGTCGATCGCGCCGGCCGCGACGCGGAATCCGCCGACGCCGAGGACGACCAGGAGCGACACCTGCAGCGCGATGCCGGCGATCGGCACCACGAGCGCGGAGACCTTCGCGATCCGTACTCCGATCCCGTAGACCTCGGTCGCGGTCTCGGTGATCGCGGCCACCTCGCGGTCCGTGGCGCCCGAGGCCCGCACCGTGCGGATCGAGCCGACCGCGCGCTCGACGCCCGAGGCCAGTTCGCCGACCTTCTCCTGCTGCTCGGTCGTCGCCTTGCGGATGCGGCCCGACAGGGCGACGACGACGAGGATCGACACCCCGATCACCACGACGATGAGGGCCAGGAGCACCCAGTCGATCAGGGCCATCGCCACGATCGCGCCCACGAAGACCAGCGCGTTGCCGATGGCATCGGCGAGTCCCTGGGTGAGAACGGCGTAGAGGAGGGTCGTGTCGGTGCCGACACGAGAGACGAGATCGCCCGTGCGACGCGAGTCGAACTGGCTGATCGGCAGTCGCAGGATGCGTGCGATGAGCTGACGGCGGCTGGAGTAGACGACGGCGGTGCCGGTGCGCTGAAGCAGGTAGTGCTGATAGCCGGAGATGATCGACGACACCACGACGAGGGCGACGATGCCCCACACGAGCACGCCGAGGGTCTCGCCGAGCTGCACCCGCTGGATCACCTGGCCGACCAGGAGCGGCTGGGCAAGGGTGGCGAGCGCGCCGATGACGCTGAGGATCGCGACGACCACGACGACCCGCTTGTGCTCGAAGACGAAGGGGATCAGCTGCGAGAGGCTCGCGCGCGGACCCTCTTCGGCACCGCGGCGGCGGCTTCGCGCGGGACGGGTCATCGACATGGTGCTCCCTCGTTCGGGGGGATGGGGGTCACTTTCGACCGTACTTCTTGTGCGCGGCCTGCTTGGACACGCCCAGGGCGCCGGCGATCGCCTGCCAGGAGTAGCCGAGGTTGCGCGCCCGTCGCACCTGCACCTCTTCGGCGCGGGCAAGCTCCTGTCGGAGCGCGCCCAGTCGATGCAGTTCGGCGATCGGCTCGCGCCCGTCGTGGGCGCCGATCGCCGTGCGCAGATCGCTGCTCATCGCCGTTCCTCTCGTGCC
>JBEVLS010000094.1:0-3212 GCA_040509015.1 Microbacterium sp. | reverse complement strand
TCGCCGTCGAGGAGCAGGCGCGCATCGACGGCGCCGGCACCTTCCGGATCTTCTGGTCGGTCGTCCTCCCGATGGCCCGGCCGGCGCTCATCACGATCATCATCCTGTCGTTCCAGGGATCGTGGAACGAGCTGTCGCACTTCATCGTGTCGACGCAGTCCCCCGAGCTCACGACCCTCACCAAGGGCGTGGCGAGGCTGGCGTCCGGGCAGCTCAGCCAGGGCACCCAGTACCCGCTGAAGCTCGCCGCCGCCCTCATCATGACGATCCCCGTCGCCGTCCTGTTCTTCATCTTCCAGCGGCGCATCATGAACGCCAGCGAAGGAGCCGTCAAAGAATGACCCCCGTGCCCCCCGCGGCCGAGCCCCTGCAGCCCCTGCTCGACGACTCGATCATCGTGCTCCGCGCGCCCACTCAGGTGTGGTCCGACGCGAGCGGCGATCTCGGGTCGCGCGCGATCGGCGGCGTCTATCACGGCGACGTGCGGCATATCCGCGAGCTCTCGCTCACCTGCGGCGACTCCCTCGCGGAGTGGATCTCGGTGGCGCCCGACGGTCCGTCGCGCGTCGTCTTCGGGGGGCTCCTGCGCGGGATCGACGATCCCACCCCCGACCCGAAGGTGCGGCTCCTGCGCGATCGCTCCGTCACCGCCGGTCGCCTGACCGAGACGTGGACGATCTCCTCGAAGGTCGCCCACCCGATCGACACGACGCTCGAGCTGCGCGTGCAGCCCGAGTTCTCCTGGCTGCACGAGGTCAAGTCCGGCGTCTCGGCCGCGGCCGCTCACACGATCGATGTGTCGGATGCCGCGGCCACAGCCACCGCCGAAGGCCGCAGCCTCGCCCTCGCCGCTCCCGGTGCAGCGGTGACGCGCGAGGGCGACGCGATCCTCGCGTCGTGGCGGGTCTCGGTCCCCGCCGGGGGCGAGGCGTCGGTCTCGTTCGCGGTGGACCTGCACGACGACGCCCTCGTCGTGCAGGCGGCGGACTCCCCCGCACCGTGGGACGCCGCCGCCGTCGCGGCCGTCATCGGTCACCGCGAGCCGCGGCTCGCCCGCTGGCTCGGCACCGCGCTGGGCGATCTCGATGCGCTCCGCCTCGCGCTCCCCGACCACCCGGAGGACGAGTTCCTCGCCGCCGGTGCGCCGTGGTTCCTCACGCTGTTCGGCCGGGACTCGCTGTGGGCGGCGCGACTGGCCCTCCCGCTCGACGCGGGCATCGCGGCATCCACTCTGCGCGTTCTCGCGCGCCTGCAGGCGGGCGACGTCGACGACGCGAGCGCGCGGGAGCCCGGCAAGATCCTCCACGAGCTGCGGGCCACGACGCTCGAGCTTCCCGGCGAGGGCATCGCACTGCCGCCGCTGTACTACGGCAGCGTCGACTCGACGCCGCTGTGGGTGTGCCTGCTGGCCGACGCGCACCGCGCCGGCATGCCCGACGACGAGGTCCGCGCGCTCGTGCCGGCGCTCCGGCGCGCGCTCGGATGGATCCTCGAGCACGGCGACAGCGACGGCGACGGCTTCCTCGACTACATCGACCGCACCGGCAGCGGGCTGGCGAACCAGGGGTGGAAGGATTCGGGCGACTCGATCCAGTGGCGCGACGGCACGCTCGCCGAAGGGCCGATCGCCCTGTGCGAAGTGCAGGCGTACGCGTACGAAGCCGTGCTCGCCGGAGCCGACCTCCTCGACCGGTTCGACGACGGACGGGGCGACGACGCTCTCGCGCCGGCGCAGCTGCGGGCGTGGGCGGAGGCCCTGCGCACCCGCTTCGCCGAGGCGTTCTGGGTCGAGACGCCCGAAGGCCGCTACCCCGCCGTCGCCCTCGACCGCGCGAAGCGACCCGTCGACACGCTGACGAGCAACATCGGCCATCTGATCGGCACCGGCATCATCGACGCCGACGACGAGGCGCACATCGCGGCGCTGCTGCTGGGGCCGTCGATGTCGAGCGGCTACGGCATCCGGACCATGTCGACGGATGCCGCCGGCTACTGGCCCCTGTCGTATCACGGCGGCAGCGTCTGGACCCATGACACCGCGATCGCCGCGTTCGGCATGATGCGCGCGGGACTGCACGACACCGCCCGCGACGTCGTGCAGGGGATGCTCGCCGCCGCCGAGGGGTTCGGCTATCGCGTGCCGGAGCTCCACTCGGGCGACCCGTCGTCCGAGACCTCGGCCCCGACGCCGTATCCCGCGGCCTGCCGGCCTCAGGCGTGGTCGGCCGCAGCGGCCGTCACGGCGCTGTCGGTGGTGGGAGGCTAGTCGACCTTCGAGACCGTGCCGCCGGTCAGGTGCACGAGTTCGTCGTACGTGAGCGGGAAGACCGTGCTCGGCGTGCCGCCGGCCGCCCAGATCTCGGGGAACGCGGCGAGGTCCTCGTCGACGACGGTCGTGAGCCGTGCGGGGTGACCGGTGGGGGCGACCCCGCCGATCGCCTGTCCGGTCGCCTCACGCACCTGCTCGGCCGTCGCCCGCACGATCGAGCCGCGGCCCAGGCGCTCGGCGAGCGCGGCCGTGTCGACGCGGTGCGCGCCGCTCGTCATGACCAGCAGCGCCTCGCCGTCCGACCAGAACACGAGGCTGTTCGCGATCGCGCCGACCTCGATGCCGAGCGCGGCGGCCGCGAGGGCGGCGGTGTGCGCGGCATCCGGCAGCACGACGATCTCTCCCGGGATCCCCGCCGCGCGGAGGGCGTCGTGGACGAGTCGGCTACGCGGGTGCAGGTGGTCGCTCACCCGTCAAGACTATGGTCCGTGTCGGCGACCCTCGTTAGCGTGTGTGCCATGACCGACACGAAGCTCTTCGATCCCGGCGTCCGACCCGAGCACGAGAAAGCGCTCGGCATGCTCGAGAAGGACGTCATCGCGTGGTTCACGACCGTCGCCGAAGACGGCAGCCCGCACGCCGTCCCCGTCTGGTTCATGTGGCACGAGGGCCGCATCGTCGTCTTCAGCGAGCCCGACACCGTCAAGGTCGCGCACGTGCGGCGCGGTTCGCGCGTGCTCGTCCATCTCGAGGCGGGCGGACCCCACGGCGACGACGTCGTGATCCTGTCCGGATCCGCCGAGATCGACCCGTCGCCCTCGCTCGAGTACGTCGAGAGGTTCCGCGACGCCTACACGAAGAAGTACGACGAGGCGATCGAGGCGTTCGGCATGGCGCCCGACGACCTGCTCGCCAAGTACAGCGCCGCCATCGTCATGACGCC
>JBEVLS010000093.1:0-5905 GCA_040509015.1 Microbacterium sp. | reverse complement strand
CTGAGCCGGCGGCATCCGGAGCACCGGCACCCGTCCCCTTCTCTCCCCGTCCCGCTCCTTCGCTTGAGTGTCCACAGATCGCCGCCAACCCCGCGCCGGGGCGACGATCTGTGGACACTCAGCCGAAAGCGGGCGAAGCAGGCTGAGCCACCGGGCGGCGGCCCCTTCCTGTTCGGTGTCCATAGATCGCCGCCAACCCCGCGCCGGGGCGACGATCTGTGGACACTCGACCGAAGCGGGCGGAGCGGGCGAAGCAGGAGGGGAGCCACCGGGTGTCGGAGCGCCCGCGTAGACTCGTCGGGCAATGACAGACGCCGTTCAGCCCCTCATCGTCGGCGGCGACCGAGGGCCCCAGGCCTCCGGAGTCCGCCCCGACGAAGACCTCCTCCAGGGTCTCAATCCCCAGCAGCGCGAAGCCGTGGTCTACCGCGGGCCTGCGCTGCTCATCGTCGCGGGCGCTGGCTCGGGCAAGACGAGTGTGCTCACCCGCCGCATCGCGTCGCTGCTGCGAGCGAGAGAGGCGTGGCCGAGCCAGATCCTGGCCATCACGTTCACGAACAAGGCCGCCGGCGAGATGCGCGAGCGCGTCGCCCAGCTGATCGGCGACCGCGCGCAGGGCATGTGGATCTCCACGTTCCACTCGGCGTGCGTGCGGATCCTGCGCCGCGAGGCCGAGCAGTTCGGCTTCACCAAGGCCTTCACGATCTACGACTCCGGCGATTCGCGCGCGCTCATCAAGCGTCTCGTCAAAGAGCACGAGGCGGATGCCTTCGGCTTGACGCCCGCGAGCGTGCAGGGCCGCATCTCGAAGCTCAAGAACGAGCTCGCCGATGCCGAGTCCTTCGCCCGGACGGCGAACCTGAGCGACCCCGCCGAGCGGATCTTCGTCGATCTCTTCGCCGCCTACCAGCGCGAGCTGCAGCGTGCGAATGCGTTCGACTTCGACGACCTGATCGGTCAGGTGGTCTACCTCTTCCGGGCGTTCCCGCACATCGCCGACGTGTACCGCCGCCGCTTCCGGCACATCCTCGTCGACGAGTATCAGGACACCAACCACGCGCAGTACGCGCTGATCCACGAGCTGACCCGTCCTCCCGGCGCCGACGCGCCGCCGGCCGAAGGCCCCGGCGGCATGATGATCTTCGACGCCGAGCCGGCCGCCGAGAGCGCCGCATCGCTGACGGTCGTCGGCGATTCCGACCAGTCGATCTACGCCTTCCGCGGCGCCGACATCCGCAACATCAGCGAGTTCGAGCGCGACTTCCCCGGCGCGAAGGTCGTGCTCCTCGAGCAGAACTACCGCTCGACGCAGAACATCCTGGGCGCCGCCAACGCGGTCATCAGCAACAACTTCGACCGCAAGGACAAGCGCCTGTGGTCCGACGGCGGCGCGGGCGAGAAGATCATCGGCTTCACCGGCTACTCGCAGCACGACGAAGCGCAGTTCGTCGCCGACGAGGTCGAGACGTTGCACAAGGGCGGGCTCGACTACTCCGAGATGGCGGTGTTCTATCGCACGAACTCGCAGTCCCGCGCGCTCGAAGAGATCTTCATCCGCTCCGCGGTGCCCTACAAGATCATGGGCGGCACGAAGTTCTACGAGCGCGCCGAGATCAAGGACGCGCTGGCCTACATGGTCGCCGTGGCCAACCCGGCCGACGAGATGGCGGTGCGCCGCATCCTGAACAAACCGCGGCGCGGCATCGGCGACGTGACCGAGACGGCGATCGCCCGCTATGCGGCCGACGAGGGCATCACGTTCCGCGACGCGTTGGCGAACTCGTCGGCGCTCGGCGTGGGCCCGAAGATCCAGGCAGCGATCGCGCATCTCGACGCGGTGCTCGCTGAGGCGACCGCCGTCATGCTGCCCGCCTCCGGCGAGCTCGCTCCGCCGACGGCGGTCGCCGAGGGACTCCAGCTGCTGCTCGGCAGGAGCGGCTACCAGGACGCGCTCCGCGCGAGCCGCGATCCGCAGGACGAAGCCCGCGTCGAGAATCTCGACGAGCTCATCGCGGTGGCCCGCGACTTCGCGCGCAACAACCCCGAGGGCACCGTGATCGACTTCCTCGGCGACGTCGCGCTCGTCGCCGACGCCGATGACCTCGACGACGCATCCGGCTCCGTCTCGCTCATGACGATGCACACCGCCAAGGGCCTCGAGTACGACGCCGTGTTCATCACGGGCGTCGAAGAAGACCTCATCCCGCACCGCATCTCGGCCGGCGAGCCCGGCGGCCCGCAGGAGGAGCGCCGGCTGTTCTACGTCGGCGTGACACGTGCCCGCAAGAGGCTCTACCTCTCGCTCGCGATGACCCGTGCCCAGTTCGGCGAGATCACCGTCGCCATGCCGAGCCGGTTCCTGCAGGAGATCCCCGCCGACCTCGTGCACTGGCGCCAGTCGCCGGGCGACGTCAACTCGCGCGGTGGAACCCAGTCCCGTTCGCTGAACGCGCGTCGCCCCGGCGGCGGCGGCTCGGGCGGTGGGCGGTACGGCGACGACCTGGTTCCGCTGGCCCGCAAAGAGCCGACGAACCTCGATCGGTTCGCGAATCGCGTGACCGCCAAGGTGCGCGACAACGGCGACCTCGTGCTGGCGCCGGGCGACCGGATCCGGCACGACGACTTCGGCGAGGGTCGGGTCGACCTCGTCACCGGCGAGGGTGCGAAGCGCGTCGCGCACGTCCGGTTCGACAAGGCGGGCGCGAAGAAGCTGCTGATCAAGATCGCTCCGATCGAGAAGCTGTAGGCGCTCCGGGGCACGACACGGCGCCGGGTTAGGCTCGGGCAATGGCTTTGTTCTCGCGCCGCCCCAAGCCCGCTCCCGCCGCGCCGGCGGTCGATCCCGACGTCGATGAGGCTCCGGATGCCGCGAGCGAGGCCGCTCCCGAGGCCGCGGCATCCGTCGGCATCTCGGTCTCGTCGTTCCAGGGGCTCGGTACCGCCCGCCCCGCCCCGCAGGTGGTCACTCCGCCTCCGCCCGCGCCTCGCGCCCAAGCCGAGACGGTGCCGGGGCTGCGCGACAACGTCCTGCTGCGCGAGAGCCTCGCCGCGCTCCCCGAGAACCCGAACCCGGCTCAGCTGCTCGACCTCGCACGGCAGATCCTCCAGGGCCACCTGTTCCTTCGCGTCAAGGGCGACGCCCGCACGCTGCTCGCCGAGGGCAAGAACCTTCCGCTCGCGGTCGCATCGATCGGCGACCGGCGCTTCGCCCTCGCCTACTCGAGCGGAGCCGCGCTGACCGCGAGCATCCGCGCCGACGGCGACACACAGACATCCGCGATGGGGCAGCCGGCGATCACCGTTCTGCGCCACGTCCGCGAGGGCGACCTCGCCGGCCTCATCATCGATCCGGCGTCGGCACCGGCGCGGGCGATCCTTCCGCACGCGCTCATCGAGCGCATGCTCGCCGCGATCGACGAGAAGCTCGCGATCAAGACCCTGCTCGCGGGCGAGCGGACGGATGCCACGCCCGCCGCGGTCGTCGATGCGATGTCGCGCGCGCCGCTGTGGGTCGCGGTCAACAACCCCGACGACGGCGGCCGCGTCGGGGTCGCCGAGGCGCGTTCGCAGGACGGCTCGCGCTTTCTCGAGGTCTACTCGCACCCGCTCGAAGTCGTCGCGATGGGCCGCGGCGACCGCGCCGCCCCGCTGACCGCCGCGCAGCTGGCCAAGACGTTGCGCGCCGACGACGGGATCTCGGGCGTGCTCGTGGATCCGCGCGGTCCGTGGATCCGGCTGTCCCGCGACGAGCTCGCCCCGGTGCTGACGGCCCTCGACTGACCGCGGACCCGCCGTGGCGCGTGTCGCCGCCCGACCGTAGGGTCGAGCCATGGCCTCCGAGCGCATCACCCTGACGATCCCCGGTCCCGACGGCGACCGCGAGGTCGGGCTGTCGAGTCCCAGCCGCGTCCTGTGGCCCGAGCTGGGGATCACCAAGCGCGAGCTCGCCGAATACCTCATCGAGGTCTCCGGGCCGTTCCTCGCGGCCAACGGCGGTCGTCCGGTCTCGCTCGAGCGCTTCCCCGAGGGCGTCGACGGCGAGCGGTTCTATTCGAAGAACCCGCCGAAGGGGGCACCTGATTTCGTCGAGACCGTGACCGTGACGTACAACAGCGGGCGGCGGCATCCGCAGATCGTCCTCACCGAGCCCGCCGCGGTGGTGTGGGCCGCGCAGATGAACACGGTCGTCTTCCATCCCTGGGCGTCCCTCTCGGGCGACGCCGACAACCCGGTCGAGCTGCGCATCGACCTCGACCCGCAGCCGGGCACCGACTTCGCGGATGCCGCGGCGATCGCACCCGTGCTGCGTGAGGTCCTGCGCGAGGGCGGTCTCGAGGCGTGGGTGAAGACCAGCGGCAACCGCGGCCTCCACGTCTTCTGTCCCATCGAGCCCACCCACGAGTTCCTCGACGTGCGTCATGCCGTCATCGCGGCGGCGCGCGAGCTCGAGCGGCGGCTGCCCGACAAGGTCACCACGAACTGGTGGAAGGAGGAGCGCGGCGAGCGGGTCTTCGTCGACTTCAACCAGGCCAACCGCGATCGCACGATGGCCGGCGCCTACAGCCCGCGGGCCCTGGCCGGTGCGACGGTCTCGACTCCGTTGACGTGGGACGAGCTGGCGGATGCCGATCCTGCATCCTTCACCATCCGGTCGATCCCGCAGCGTCTGGCCGACGTCGGCGACCCGTGGGACGGATTCCTCGACGCGCCGGGACGGATCGACACGCTGCTCGAGTGGTGGGAGCGGGACCTCTCGGACGGCCTCGGCGAGCTGAACTTCCCGCCGGACTTCCCGAAGATGCCCGGCGAGCCGCCGCGCGTGCAGCCGAGCCGCATCAACCCCGAGAACTGGCCGAAGGACGAGTGACTCAGTCGAGCACGTCGCGCACGTCGTAGTCCGTGACCGACTCCAGCTGGTCGTAGGTGCACGACCGCGCGTCGCGGTCGGGACGCCAGCGTTCGAACTGCACGGTGTGGCGGAACCTCCAGCCCTCGAGCTGGTCGTAGCGCACCTCGAGCACGCGCTCGGGCCGGAGACGCACCGAGGTCATGTCGCGGTCGGGGGCCGAGAAGCGGGACTTCTCGCCGTCGGCGGTGACGGCGGCGCCGGAGTCGTCACGCTCGACGAGAGGGGCCAGCTCGTCGATGAGCTCGAGCCGGCGCGCGTTGCTCCAGGCCGAGACGGCGCCGACGGGATACAGCGTGCCGTCGTCGCCGTAGAGCCCGACCAGCAGCGACCCGACGCCTTGGCCGGATTTGTGGATGCGATAGCCGAGGGCCACGACGTCGGCAGTGCGTGCGTGCTTGATCTTGAACATCGTGCGCTTGTTCGGTGCGTACGGCTGCGCGAGCGGCTTGGCCACGACGCCGTCCAGCCCCGCTCCCTCGAATTCGGCGAGCCATCGCTCGGCCACCTCGGGGTCGTCCGTGGTGCGCGTGACATGGACGGGATGCGGCACGTCGCCGAGCAGGTCGACGAGCTCCGCGCGGCGCACCGAGAACGGCTCGTCCTGCAGGTCGCGGTCGCCGCGGGCGAGCAGATCGAACCCGATGAACATGGCGGGGGTCTTCTCGGACAGCATCGCGACCCGGGATGCCGCGGGATGGATGCGCTGCGTGAGGGAATCCCAATCGAGGCGTCGGCGCCCGTCGATGTCTTTCGGCACGACGATCTCGCCGTCGATCAGGCACGGCTCGGGAAGGAGGCGGGCGAAGGCCTCGACGAGCTCGGGGAAGTACCGCGTCAGCGGCTTCGCGCCCCGCGAGCCGATCTCGACGTTCTCGCCGTCCCACGACACGAGGGCGCGGAAGCCGTCCCACTTCGGCTCGAAGCTCAGACCGCCGGGCGTCTTGGCCGGGTCCGGGACGGCCGGGACGGACTTCGCGAGCATCGGCGCGGGGATCT
>JBEVLS010000092.1:0-5730 GCA_040509015.1 Microbacterium sp. | reverse complement strand
TCGATCGCCGAGGTCATGCAGGAGCCCGACCTCGAGCTCAACGCCGGCAAGCGCCCCGTCGAGGCGGTGGAGGGCCGCATCCGCCTCGATCGCGCCTCGCATCGCTACCCCGGGGCCGATCGCGACGCGCTCCACGAGATCGATCTCGACATCGCACCCGGCGAGACCGTCGCGTTCGTCGGGTCGTCCGGCTCGGGCAAGTCGACGCTCCTCAACCTCGTGCTCGGCTTCGTCCGGCCGACGAGCGGGCGGATGCTGCTCGACGGCGCCGACGTGCAGGAGCTCGACATGCGCACGGCGCGTCGGTTCGTGTCGGTCGTGCCGCAGGAGTCGGTGCTGTTCGAGGGGACCGTCCGCGAGAACATCGCCTACGGGCTGCCGCACGCCGACGACGAGCGCATCCTCGCGGCACTCCGCGACGCGAACGCGCTCGACTTCGTGCAGTCGCAGCCCGACGGGTGGGACACCGTCGTCGGCGAGCGCGGTGCCCGTCTGTCGGGTGGTCAGCGCCAGCGCCTGGCGATCGCGCGCGCGCTCGTGCGGGATCCCCGCATCCTCCTGCTCGACGAGGCGACCTCCGCGCTCGACCCCGAATCCGAGGAGCTCGTGAAAGAGGCGCTGAACCGCCTCATGACGGGGCGCACCACGCTCGTCGTCGCGCATCGCCTGTCGACGATCCGCCAGGCCGATCGCATCGTCGTGCTCGAGCACGGTCGCGTCGTCGAGCAGGGCAGCCACGACGACCTGCTCGAGCGGCAGGGTCGCTACGCCCACCTCCACCTGACCCAAGCCGGACTCGCCGGGCGCTGATACGATCGGATAACGCTTTCCCACCGCGTACGACGCGCTTTCACGAAGGAGTGACATGACGGATGCCGCGCACCCCCGCGCCGTGCCCCTGACCGTGGACGTCGGCGAGGCCGAGGCGGTCGTCCACGCGGGCGACGTCGAGATCGCGCGGTACGTCTTCCGTCCGGACGCGCCCGTGGTCGAGGGTCCGAAGCCCTACCTCCACCCGCTGCGGACGCTCGACGGCGCCGTCGTCACGGGGTTCCGCC
Source organism: Microbacterium sp. (assembly GCA_040509015.1). Classification (GTDB taxonomy): domain Bacteria; phylum Actinomycetota; class Actinomycetes; order Actinomycetales; family Microbacteriaceae; genus Microbacterium. Next base: position 4,672 of record JBEVLS010000092.1, on the reverse strand, counting down.
CGTGGGACCACCGCTGGCACAAGGGGCTGCAGATGACGTGGACCCACGTGTCGGGCCAGAACTTCTGGGGCGGCCCGACGTACGTCGACGGCGAGGGCTACGTGTGGCTCGACAACGTCGGTTCGATGCGCCACGAGCGGTTCACGGCGCTGGACGAGAGCGGCCTCGACGTCGGCTTCACCGAAGAGCTCACGTGGCTCACGCAGGCGGGTGCCGAGTGGATCGCCGAGACCCGCACGCATCGCTTCCACGGCGTCGACGCCGCCCGCGGACTGTGGGTGCTCGACTTCACCACCACGATCCGCAACATCAGCGGCGTCGAGCTCGAGCTCGGAAGCCCCACGACCCAGGGCCGCCCGGCGGCCGGCTACACGGGCTTCGTGCTGCGGATGCCGCGCGCCTGGACCGGCGGCACGGTCACCGCCGACGGCATCGACGGCGCGGATGCGCTCATGGGGCGCGCGGCGGAATGGGTCGCGTTCTCGGGCGAGCACGACGACGTAGACGGGGCGGCCACGGTGGTCGCCTACGCGGGCACCTCGAGCGCCGCCCCCGCCATCAGATGGTTCGTGCGCAGCGAGCCCATCCCCGTCATGAGCCCGTCCCCGTCGTACGACGAGCACATCCGGCTCGCGCCGGGCGATGAGCTGACGCTCTCGCACCGCCATGTCTTCGCCGACCGGGCGTGGTCGGGCGAGGAGCTGCGCGCGCTCGCCCGCGACCTCGACCCCGCGAACGACCCCCAGGAGGACCCCCGATGAAACCCACCCTCCGCGTCGCGCTGGTCGGCACCGGCGGCGTCGCCCAGCTGCACGCCCGCGCCGTCGCGACCCACCCGCGCGCCGAGCTCATCGCGGTCACCGACCTGAATCGCTCGGCCGCCGACGCGTTCGCCGAACTCCACCGTGTCGCCGGGGTGTACGACGACCTGGACTCGCTCCTGGCCGCCGAGCACCCCGACGTCGTCCTCATCTGCACGCCGCCCGGCGTGCACCGCGGCCAGACGATCACCGCCCTCGACGCCGGTGCCCACGTCGTGGTCGAGAAGCCCCCGGCATCCTCGCTCGACGAACTCGACGACATGCGCGCCGCGGCCGTCGCCGCGGGCAGGCAGCTCGCGGTCGTCTTCCAGCAGCGCACCGGCACCGCGGCCGCGCACGTGCGGGGGCTTCTGCACAGCGGCGCACTCGGTCGCCCGCTGATCGCCGTGTGCGAGACGCTCTGGTACCGCGGCACGGACTACTTCGCCGTGCCGTGGCGCGGCAAGTGGGCGACCGAGGGCGGCGGAACGACGCTGGGGCACGGCATCCATCAGCTCGACCTGCTGGCGTATCTCCTGGGCGACTGGGAGAGCGTCCAGGGGCGACTGTGGCGTCTCGACCGCGAGACCGAGACCGAAGACGCCTCGACCGCCACCGTCACCTTCGCGGGCGGCGCCGTCGTGCAGGTCACGACGAGCGCGGTGTCTCCGCGGCAGAAGAGCTTCATCCGCATCGACACGCAGCATGCGACGATCACCGTCGACCACCTCTACGGTCACGGTCACGAGAACTGGAGCATCACGCCGGCGCCGGGCTTCGAGGACGCCGCGGCCGACTGGGCGCTGCCCGAGCTCGAGGAGCGCAGCGACCACGCGCCGCTCCTGCGCGACGTCTTCGACGCCCTGCTCGACGGATCCCCGCTCCCGTCGACCGCCTCCGATCCCGCGCGCTCGTTCGAGATCGTCGCGGCGATCTACGCGTCCGCCGCAGCCGACGGTGCCGTGATCACCCCCGCCGATCTCGCGTCGCATCCGACCCATCGACGCAGCTTCGCCAGCCCCGTCGCGGACCGGCGCCGATGACGCCGGTCGAGCTGTACCGCGACCCGGTCTACGACGGCGCGACCGACCCGACGGTCGTGATCGCCGACGACGGCTGGTGGATGTTCTACACCCAGCGCCGCGCGACGCATCCTGACCCCGGCCCCGGGGTGGCGTGGGTGCACGGCAGCCGCATCGGCGTCGCGCGCTCCGAAGACGGACTCGCATGGGAGTACGCCGGCACGCTCGAGCCGGATGCCGCGGGCCTCGGGCTGCGCGAAGGCGCCCCACCCGCGACGACCGATCTCACGCACTGGGCCCCCGAGGTCGTCCACGACGGCACGCAGTGGCGCATGTACCTCACCGAGATCGACGGTGTGCCCGACCGCTGGCCGGGCTTCGCCCGCACGATCGTCGAGTACCGGTCGACCGACCTGATGTCGTGGGCGAGGGTCGGGCCGCTGGCGCTCGCGAGCGATCGCGTCATCGATGCAGCGGTCGCGCGCACGCCGGACGGGCTCTGGCGCCTCTGGTACAAGGACGAGGCCGCCGAGTCGGTCACGAAGGTCGCGACCTCGGCCGACCTCGAGAGCTGGCGCGACGACGGCACCGCGATCGGCGGGCGTCCCCACGAGGGACCCTACGTCTTCGAGCTCGGCGGATCGTGGTGGATGATCGTGGACGAATGGCGGGGCATGGGCGTGTATCGCTCGGACGACGCCGTCGAGTGGGTCCGTCAGGGGGGTCCGGATGCCGTCATCCTCGGCGCCGGAGAGGTCGCCGGACCGGGATTCGGGCATCACGGCGCCGGCGTGCGCGACGGCGACGACGTCTGGTTCTACTACTTCGGCCATCCCGCGCGGGCGTACGTGCCCGACGTCGAGACCGATTCCATCGACGATCGACGCTGCGCCGTGTACCGGTCGCGTCTCGTGGTCCGCGACGGGGATCTGGTCGTATCGGAGTGACCGGCGTGCGTCCCGTCGGACATCGAGGCAGACTGGGACCGTGCACAGTACGACTCGATAACGATGGGCAAGCGTTTTCCCTCTGACTCTTGCGGAACGTTTCCTCGCGTAGTACGGTTGCCGGCAAGCGCTTTCCCGACGCACCTCGCATCACAGGCGGAGTCAGCGCCCACACCGCACTCACGGACGAAGAACGTTCAGCGGACCACCGAACGCAGACGTTCACAGAAAGAAGGACAAGGATGTTCAGAAGCAAGCGGGCATTCGCCGCCGTCGCCCTCACGGCCGGCGCCGCGATCGCCCTGGCCGGCTGCGCCGGCGGAGGCGCATCACCAGACAGCACGCCCACGTTCGACCCGGACGAGGAAGTCACCCTGACGCTCGCGTTCTGGGGCAACGACGTGCGCGCCGAGCTCTACAACGAGGCCATCGCGGCGTTCAACGAGGAATACCCGAACATCACGGTCAACGCCTCCCTCCTGGGCTTCCCGGAGTTCTGGGAGAAGCGACAGACCGAGGCCGCGGGCAACAATCTGCCCGACGTGATGCAGTTCGACTACTCGTACCTGCGTCAGTACTCGCAGAACAACCTGCTGCTCGACCTCGACCCGTATCTCGGCAACATCATCGAGACCGATCCGATCCCCGAGAACATCCTGCAGATCGGCGTCGTCGACGACGTCACCACGGGCATCGCCACCTCGACGAACGCATGGGGTCTGTTCACGAACCCCGTGCTGCTCGAGCAGGCGGGTGTCGAGGACTTCCCCGGCGGCAGCTGGGAGGACTACACCGACTGGATGGGTGAGATCACCGATGCATCGGGTGGCGCGTTCTGGGGTGGCAGCGACTACTCCGGCCGCATCCAGAACTTCGAGATCCAGCTGCGCGCCGAGGGCGCCAACGTCTTCAACGAGGACGGCACGCCCGGATTCGACGAGGAGCGACTCGCCGAGTTCTGGGAGGGCGGCGCGGCCATCCGCGACGGCATCGGCGTGCCCCAGCAGCGCGTCGAGGAGGTCGTCCCCCTCGGACCGTTCGACACCGCCAACACGGCGAGCGAGCTCACCTGGGACAACTTCGGGTCGGGCTATCTCGGCAACCTGGGCGAGGGCTACACCGAGCTCAACCTGATCGAGCCCCCCGTGACCGAGGAAGGGGCCAAGGACCTGTACCTCAAGCCCTCGATGCTCCACACGATCTCGTCCAAGACCGAGCACCCCGAAGCCGCGGCCACGCTGGTCAACTTCCTCGTGAACTCGCCGCAGTCCGGTGAGATCTTCGGTACGAACCGCGGCCTGCCGGCCTCGGAGACGGCCCTCGCCGCTGCCGAGCTCGACCCGCTGAGCCAGCAGGTCAAGGACTACGAGGAGTCGATCGCCGACCGTCTGGGAGACGCCCCGCCGGTTCCGATCGTCGGCTACGGCACGCTCGAGGAGAAGTTCCGTCAGCTCGGTGCCGAGCTGAACTTCGGAACCGTCACGGTCGACGAGGCCGTCACGCAGTTCTTCGCCGAGATGGACGTCGTCCTCAACCAGTAAGACCTTCCGGGTCCGGATACCGTGCGGCATCCGGACCCGGAACACCACCTGCACTACTGACGGGAGAGTCGAGTGACAAACACCACTGCGACGAGAGTGATCGTGACGGGCAAGCCGTCGCGTCGGAGCCTGTTCCGGAAGGAGAAGCCGGAGCACCTGAATCGCTCGGGTGCCAAGGCGCGGTCCCGCAAGGAGACCCTCGCCGGCTACGGGTTCCTGATCCCGTGGCTGATCGGCTTCTTCGGTCTCACGATCATCCCGATGGTGTACTCGCTGTACCTGTCGTTCACGAGCTACAACATCTTCTCCCCGCCCAAGTGGATCGGGTTCGACAACTACATCCGCATGTTCACGTCGGATCC
>JBEVLS010000091.1:0-3418 GCA_040509015.1 Microbacterium sp. | reverse complement strand
CGTCCTCGCGCACGAGCGTGGCCGTGAGGCCCAGGCGGCGACGAGCTTGCAGGTCGGCGGTCAGCTTGAACACCGGGGCCGGCAGCAGGTGCACCTCGTCGTAGACGATGAGGCCCCAGTCCAGGGCGTCGAGCAGGGCGAGGTGCGCGTACGCGCCCTTCCGCTTCGCCGTGAGGATCTGGTAGGTCGCGATCGTGACGGGCTTGATCTCTTTGACCTGGCCCGAGTACTCGCCGATCTCTTCGGGAGTGAGCGATGTGCGCTTGAGCAGCTCGTCGCGCCACTGGCGGGCGCTGACGGTGTTCGTCACGAGGATCAGCGTCGTGGTCTTGGTGTCGGCCATCGCCGCGGCGCCGACGAGCGTCTTGCCCGCGCCGCAGGGCAGGACGACGACTCCCGAGCCGCCCTCGCTGAAGATGTCGACGGCCTGGCGCTGGTAGGGCCGCAGCTTCCAGCCGTCTTCGTCGAGATCGATCGGATGCGGCGTGCCGGGCGTGTAGCCGGCGAGGTCTTCGGCGGGCCAGCCGATCTTGAGCAGCTCCTGCTTGATGTGGCCGCGCGCCCACGCGTCGATGAGGTACGAATCGGGCGACGGGCGGCCGATGAGGAGCGGCTGGATGCGCTTGTTGCGGGTGATCTCGGACAGCACGGCGGCATCGGTCGACCGCAGCACGAGTTCGCCGTCGTCGTTGCGCTCGATCACGAGGCGGCCGTAGCGGCCGACGGTCTCGCGGATGTCGATCGACACCGACGGGGGCACGGGGAAGCGCGACCACCGCTCGAGGGTGGCGAGCATGTCCTCGGCGCCGTGACCGGCGGCGCGGGCGTTCCACAGGCCGAGGCGCGTCACGCGATACGTGTGGATGTGCTCGGGAGCGCGCTCGAGCTCGGCGAAGATCGCGAGTTCGTGACGTGCGTTCTCGGCATCCGGATGGGCCACTTCGAGCAGCACCGTCCGGTCGCTCTGCACGATGAGGGGACCGTCTGCCATAACGGTCCAGTCTACCGGCGCCCGGACGCCGGCGGCGCGCTCAGACGGGCAGCACGCTCACGATGTGCGACACGGGGAGCGTGCGCTCGATGTCGGCGCTCCGGTCGCGTCCGCGCAGGCGGCCGCCGCCGAGACCCGAGGCCTCGAGGGTGAAGGTGCGCTCGTCGCCGGTCGGCAGCCGCACGACGACGATGATCGTGGAGCGCGTGCGCACGGCCTGCTCGAGCTCGCGCCCGAGCCACGCTGCGTCGCCGTCGGTGCCGTGGGTCGAGCGGAGCGCCGCGAGCAGGCGCGCGTACGCCTCGATCGGCACAGCGGGTGCGGCGGGTGACGGAGCGGGCGTCCGGCGGTGGATCGGCTCGGGCGATCCGTCCTCGTCGAGCGCGACGACGGGGTAGCGGGCGTCGGCCAGCGACCAGAACACGGCGTCGCGCGCGACGCGCGAGCTCAGCGCGTGCCCGTCGCGGAGGAGGCCGAGCGGGCGCAGCGCCTGGTCGACGGCGACGGCGTCGAGGATGCCGGGGTCGGCGCTCTCGACACGCGTGCGGCCCGCCGCGGCATCCGCCCTCACCCGCACGAGACCGTGGCGGGCGGCCGTGCTCTCGATGAGGTAGTCGAGGGGCTGCGGGATGCCGGTGAGCGAGAGCTGCGTCAGGAACTCGCGGATCGACGCGGCGGTCTCGCCCTCGGCGATGCCCGCCCCGAGGGAGTCCGCCGAGAAGCGGTACGTCGAGGCCTGCGCGCGCGACTCGCGGTGCGCGATGCGCCGCAGGCGCAGGTCGAGGGCGGGGGCGAGGGGGCCCGGGGCGATCGCGGTGAGGTCGGCCTGCAGATAGACCCGGTCGATCTCGGAGGGCAGCTGCGCGGCGAACACGTCGACGGCGACCGGCGCGGCCTCGCGGATGGCGGCCGTCCAGCTGGGCTCCGCGCCGTCGACGGCCAGGAGGCCCCAGCGCACGGTGACCCGGCGGCTGCGCGCGACGCGATCGGGCCATTCCGGATCCAGCGGGTAGGCGGTCTGCCACATCCCGGCGTCGAGCACACCGCCGCCCGGGGTGCGCAGCCCGCTGGGCAGGCTGTCGATGAACCCCTCGACGATGACGCGCCACCGCTCGACGGTCGGCAGCTCGAGCCAGCGCTCACCGGCGTCCGTGACGATCCATTCGCGGTCGACGGCCTGCGCGAGCCCGGCGGCCACCGCCGAGGCGACGAGGTCTTCGAGCTCCTCGGCGGTCGCGACGATGCCCGCGTCGACGAGGCGCTTGCGGTCGACGGCGCTGACCGCGCCCGCCCCGGTGCGCGTCAGCGGGGTGCGCAGGCTCGCGAGGAGGAGATCGGCCAGTGCTCCGGCGGTCTCGAACGCGCGCTCCGCGGCCGCGGCGTCGCCGCCGGTCGGCGGTGACGGCGGCTCGGACACCGGCTCGAACGCCGCGGGCTTCGAGGCGGCGAACGCGGCGATGCGGGCCGAGACCGACGCGTGCGGCAGGCCGGACGCGTCCAGCAGGGCCAGTTCGGCGGGGATGGCGGCGGGGGCCGACTCGTCGGCCTCGCGCAGGGCGATGAGGGCGGTGCGGGGCAGCCGCGTGATCACCCGATCGAGCGACGCCGCGTCGAGCAGGCTCTCGGCCGCGTCGAAGAAGTCGTGCCAGGGGGCGGATGCCGCGACCCCGCGGGCGGCGAAGATCTCAGCGAGCGCTGCGTCATCGCGGCTCGAGAGCCACGTGGCGAGAGCGCGCTCGTCGGAGGCCATCTAGCCCCCGCGGTTCGCCCGGGCCCGCCGCACGAAGCTCGAGATGAGCACGATGAGGAGGAGGATGAACGCCACGATCGGCGCGATGTAGACCAGGATGCCGACGGCCGGCCACACGCCGCTGCTCATGTCGGCGCCGGCGGAGGACCCGATCATGATCGCGAAGAAGCTGACGATCGAGAGCGCGAGCAGCCCGAGCGACATGAACGCCAGGATGCGGTCGATTCGGCGGACCGGAAGGTCTTCGCCAGGGGTGCGTGTGCTCATCCGGATCAGCCTACCGCCGCAGCGGCGTGCCGTAGGCTGGGACCTGGGGTTCGCTCGACCCCCGTTTCGTATGCCCGCCGCGCGCGGTCGATCACAGCGAGGTCTCGAATGCCCACCGGCAAGGTCAGGTTCTACGACGAGGAGAAGGGGTTCGGCTTCATCACCGCAGATGACGGCCAGGACGTCTTCCTGCACGCCACGGCCCTGCCCGCGGGATCAGCGGCACCCAAGCCCGGCGCGCGCCTCGAGTTCGGCGTGGCCGACGGCAAGCGCGGTCTGCAGGCGCTCTCGGTGCGCGTGCTCGAAGCCCCCGTCAGTCTCGCGAAGCGCTCGCGCAAGCCCGCCGACGACATGGCGATCATCATCGAGGACCTCGTGAAGCTCCTCGACGGCATCGGCGGCGACCTGCG
>JBEVLS010000090.1:0-7660 GCA_040509015.1 Microbacterium sp. | reverse complement strand
CGCCCGGCCGCGTAGTAGTCCGCGGCGGTCTTGTTGTTGCGGCTGGCCCTGATGACGATGAACAGGGTCACCGCCACGAACGCGCCGAAGATCGAGATGTTCAGGATCGGGTTGTTCTCGACCGTCTCGACGGCCGCGTGCACTGCTCCGAAGACGTCGTTCACGCCGATGCCTCCTGGCTCTCGAGGTCATCGCGGATCTCTTTGCTGATCGGGTCGAGGCGACGGTTCGCGTAGGCGACGTAGCCCATCGTGATCGCGAACGTCGTCACGAACTGACCGAGGCCCATGAGCAGACCGACGTTGACGAGGCCCCACACGGGCTGCGCCATGAACTCGGGCGCGAAGGACGACAGCAGGACGTACGCGAAGTACCAGACCAGGAACGCGACGGCGAGCGGGAAGACGAAGCTGCGCTGTCGCCTCTTGAGTTCCTTGAAGGGGGCCGATTCCTCGACCGCGATGTAGTCGATGCCACCGGGGGGTGCGGCATCCGTCCGATTGTCGGACATGTGGGCCTCCTTGCCAACATGATCGCGGCGCATCAGCGCGCCGCACGGGGGTTACCGGGCCAGGCGAAGGGTGCTCGGCCCGGTGATATGGTCGACGCTACGAAACGCGGCGATGCAGCCGTACCCCCGGAAGTAGGTAGTGCGTGGTCGCAGCACCCGCCGGAATCGACGACGACGAGCAGCTCGTGGCGCACGCCGTCGATCAGCTCTCGCGTCGCACGCGCTTCCCGGTCGCCTTCGGCGGGTTCGAGTCCGCCGGCGAGGTGCACGTCACCGCGATCACCGGCACACGCACCCGCAGCCTCGAAGGCCTCGTCGTCGGCGCCGGCAAAGGCCTCGGCGGCAAGGCCCTCGTCGAGAAGCGGCCGCGCCTGGCCCTGGACTACCGTTCGTCGCGCAGCATCACGCACGACTACGACCGCGCGATCCTCGGCGAGGGCATCGCGACGCTGTTCGCCGTCCCCGTCGTGGTGTCGGGGCGCACACGCGGCGTGCTCTACTGCGGCTCGTGGTCGGAGTCCCCGGTCGGCGACGTCGTCGCCGGACCCGCCTTCGAGGTGGCGTCAGAGCTCGCGACCGAACTGCGCGTGCGCGACGAGGTCGAGCGCCGACTGTCGCTCGTCCCGACCACCACCGGGCCCGTGCCGATGATGACGTCGACCCGCGAAGAGCTGCGCGAGAGCTACGCAGAGCTCCGTCGCATCGCCTCGACCGTCGACGACGCGGCGCTCCGCGAACGCCTCGAGGGCGTGGAACGCCGACTCGCGGCGCTCTCGACGGATGCCGCCGAGCCCGCCCTCGCGCTCGAGGTGCGCCTGTCTCCGCGCGAGACCGATGTGCTCGCGTGCGCGGCGCTCGGTGCGACAAACGCCGAGGTCGCGGCCACCCTCGGGCTCAAAGAGGTCACCGTGAAGGGCTACCTGCAGTCCGCGATGGCCAAGCTCGACGCGTCCACGCGGCACGCCGCCGTCGCGAAGGCGCGCCGCGCCGGCATCCTCCCCTGACGACCGCGGGTCGTCGAGCGGACGGAGCGAGACGAAACGCCCCGTCTGCGCGTAAAGTCGCGTCATGGCCCGCAGAATCGTTCACCAGCTCGTCGACGACCTCGACGGCACCGTCCTCGAGGTCGGCGAAGGCGAGACCGTGCTGTTCTCGCTCGACGGCGTCGCCTACGAGATCGACGTGACGGATGCCAATGCCACCGCGATCCGCGACGCGTTCGCTCCGTTCATCGACGCCGCACGGCCCATCTCGTCCGCGCGGGGCGTCTCGGCGTCGCGCGCGTCGTCGGGCAAGCGCCGCCGCACGGGCCAGACGGACTACAGCGGTATCCGGGAGTGGGCGAAGTCCAACGGCTTCCAGGTGTCCGAGCGCGGGCGGGTGCCGGCCTCCGTCATCGAGGCCTACGACGCGGCGCACTGACGCGCCGCCCCGAGCCCGTCCGATCGCCCCGATCCGGGCTACCACGCGGCACGCGGGGCGACAACCCCCTGCGTCCGCTTTCCGCGCGCGCGTACGGTCGGGAGCACGGGTCGGGAATCCCCGCCGCCCCGTGAGAGGACGCAACAATGCCGACCACGACTGCCACCAAGAACAAGCGTCGCCCCGCCCGCTCGGGCGCGGAGCTGACCAAGGAGCAGAACGCCGAGAGCGGCTTCACCGCCTCGGAGGAGCTCAGCGAGAACATGCAGAAGGTCCTCGTCGACCTCATCGAGCTCGCATCGCAGGGCAAGCAGGCGCACTGGAACGTCGTGGGCACGAACTTCCGCGACACGCACAAGCAGCTCGACGAGATCATCGAGGCGGCGCGTGAGTTCTCCGACACGGTCGCCGAGCGCATGCGCGCGCTGCACGCTCTGCCGGACGGCCGCAGCGACACCGTCGCGGCCACCACGACCCTTCCGGAGTTCCCGCAGGGTGAGATCGCGACGACCGAGGTCATCGACCTCATCACCGAGCGCCTCGAGGATGCCGCCGGCACGTGCCGCGACGTGCACGACGCCGTCGACGAAGAAGACCCGACGACGGCCGACATCCTGCACTCCATCCTCGAGAGCCTCGAGCAGTTCGCCTGGATGGTGAGCGCCGAGAACCGCACTCCCGCCCGGCGAGGCTGAATGGCCGTCTCGCTGCACCCGGGGGTCTCGCCCTCGCGTGCGGTCGTCGAGGCGGATGCCGCGGCCGACGCGGTGCACGGGTTCGGCGTCGACATCGACGCGACGCTGGACTGGTGCCGCGCGGTCGCGCCCCTGGTGACCGGCGACGTGCCGGTCGGCACGAGGTGGGAGCTGCTCGCCGCGACGGCGGCGCGCGACGTGACCGCCGCCCGCATCCTCGAACCGCACCTCGACGCGCTCGACATCCTCGCCGCCGCCGGGGTCGATGACAGCCCCGTCGACGCGACATGGGGCGTCTTCGCCGCGGAGGGCCCCGGCGTGCGCCTCGAGGCGCGCGAGACCGACGACGGGTGGCTGCTCTCGGGCACGAAGCCGTGGTGCTCGCTCGCGGCGCACCTCACCCACGCGCTCGTCACGGCGCACGTCGACGGCGGTCGGCGCCTGTTCGCGGTGTCGCTGCAGAGCGCGGCGGTGCATCCGCACGAAGGCCCATGGGTCGCGCGGGGTCTGGCCGACGTCGTGAGCGCCCCGGTGGATTTCGACGACGCGCCCGCCGTGCCCGTGGGCGAGACCGGCTGGTATCTGTCGCGGCCGGGCTTCGCACTCGGCGGCATCGGCGTGGCCGCGTGCTGGTGGGGAGGCGCGCTCGGACTCCTGCCCGCGCTCCGCACCGCGGCCCTGCGCGAGAACGCCGACCAGCTCGCGCTCGTCCATCTCGGCCGGGCGGATGCCGCGCTCTGGGCCGCCCGCGCGAGCCTGGCCGAGGCGGCTGCCCTCGCTGACGACGTGACCCCCCTGCTCGCAGCACGCGTGCGGTCGATCGTGGCGGATGCCGCCGAGCTCGTGCTGCGCGAGGTCGACCACGCCCTCGGTCCGCTGCCGCTCGTGGCCGACGACGCGCACGCGCGACGCGTCGCCGATCTGCACCTCTATCTGCGCCAGCACCACGGCGAGCGCGATGTCGCCAAGATCGGTCGCGACCTCGCGGAGGCGCGGCCATGACCTTCAGCCACCTCGACGCCGGCACGGCCGAGTCCACGTGGACGGCCGAGCTCGCGGCGCACGACCTCCCCGAGGCCGACCTCGACATCGACGCGCTCTTCGTCGTCGCCGCGCACCCCGACGACGAGACGCTGGGCGTCGGCGGGCTGATCCACCGGGTCGCGGAGCGCGGCATCCCGATCACGATCATGAGCCTCACCGACGGCGAGCGCTCGCACCCGGATTCGCCCACCGTCTCGGCCGACGACCTGCGCGCGCGGCGGCGCGAAGAGCTCGAGCACGCTGTGCGGGCGCTCGCCCCCGACGCCGAGCTGCACTTCCTGTCCATCCCGGACGGCACGCTCCTCGAGCATCGCGCCGCGCTCGAGGCGGTGCTGCGGTCGTCGATCCGGCCGCTGTCGAAGGGGCGTCCGCTCGTCGTGGCTCCCTGGTCGGGCGACGCGCAGCGCGACCACCGCATCGCGGGCGAGGCCGCGCAGCGCGCGTGCGCGGCGGTCGGGGTGCGGTTCCTCGCCTATCCGATCTGGCTGTGGCACTGGGGCTCGCCCGACGACGTGCCGTGGACGAGCGCCGCCGTCGTGCCGCTCGACGAGGCCGACATCGCGGCCAAGCGGGCCGCCATCTCGGCCCACCGCACGCAGACCCAGCCCCTCTCGCCGAGCCCCGGCGACGAGGTCATGCTGCACGAGGGCATGCGCAGCCACTTCACCCGCGACGCCGAGGTGCTCTTCGCACCGGCCCCGCGCGGCGCGGTCCAGACCTCCGAGCCCGCCGTCGCGACGCTCGTGCCGGGCTTCTTCGACTCCTTCTACGCCCGGCACGACGACCCGTGGGGGCTGGATTCGCGCTGGTACGAGCGGCGCAAGAGGTCGGTGCTGACGGCATCCCTCCCCCGCGAGCGCTATCACCGCGCGCTCGAGCTGGGCTGCGCGACGGGCGCGCTCACCGAGATGCTCGCACCTCGGTGCGACCGGCTCGTCGCCGTCGACATCGCCGCCGAGGCGGTGCAGCGCGCGCGTGAGCGTCTCGCCGACCTCGACAACGTCGAGGTCCTCCGCGCAGAGATCCCCACGCAATGGCCGCGCGGGCAGTTCGACCTCATCGTGTTCTCCGAGATCGGGTACTACTGGACGGCGCCCGACCTCGAGCTGGCCCTCGATCGCATGGTCGCCTCGCTCACGCCCGACGGCCAGATCGTCGCGTGCCACTGGCGGCATCCGGTGCCCGAGCACGCGGTGACCGGCGACGGTGTGCACGTCGCGCTGCGCACGATGCCGGGGCTCGTAGGCATGGCCCACCACGAAGAGGCCGACTTCGTGCTCGAGGTCTTCGCGCGTCCGCCGGCCCCGTCGGTCGCCGAGCTCGAGGGGCTCACCCCGTGACGCCGCGGCTCGAGATCGGCGTGGTGATCCCCGTCCACGACGAAGAGCAGCGCCTCGCGGCGTGTCTCGATGCGATGCAGGATGCCGTCGCCGCCGTCCACGGCCGCGTCGGCGTCGTGGTGGTCGTCGTCCTCGACGCGTGCACCGACCGCTCCGCCGAGATCGCCGCGGGCTATCCGTTCACCGTGGTCGACATCGACGCGGCCACCGTCGGCGTCGCGCGCCGCGCCGGCGTCGAGCGCGCTCGCGCCGAACTCGGTGTCACGCGGCCGAGCGGCCTGTGGATCGCCGGCACCGACGCCGACTCGGTCGTGCCCGTCGACTGGCTGACGTTCCAGCTGGACCTCGCTCTCTCGGGTGCCGACGTCATGCTGGGCTCGGTGCGCCCCGACTTCGTCGGCCTGAGCCCGGCGCACATCGCCCACTGGCACGAGACGCACCCCGCGGGCGTTCCCAACGGCAACGTGCACGGCGCGAACCTCGGCATCCGCGGCAGCGTCTACGACGCGGCCGGCGGCTTCGACCCGGTGGCCGAGCACGAAGACGTGCGGCTGATCGAGCGTGCTCGCGCGGCCGGGGCGTCCGTCATCGCGACGGCCGAATGCACCGTCGTCACCTCGGCGCGGCTCGAGGGCCGCACCCCCGGCGGATACGCCGGATTCCTCCGCACCCTGGCCGCTGAACTGGCCGGAAAGGCTTAGCGTCGACTCATGCCACTCTTCGGACCCCGCGCCCCCCGAGTCGTCCAGCTCGACGACCCGACCGTCGAGCTGAAGGCGAGCCGCGCCCCGTGGAGCCTGTGGGCCGACGGCTTCGGCATGCTCGCCACACGGGCGGTGCAGATCATCGTCGTCGTCGCTGTCGTCGCGGGCATCATCTTCGCGATCCAGTCGCTCACCCTCGTGACGATCCCGCTCGTGATCGCGCTGATCCTGGCATCCGCCTTCAACCCGGTCATGACCTTCATGCGGCGCCGCGGCGTGCCGTCCGTGCTCGCCACCGTCATCACGCTCCTCGCGATCGTCGTGATCCTCGGCGGACTCGGCTGGCTCATCGTCTGGGCGGTCCGCGACCAGTGGGACGACCTGTACTCGCAGGCCGAGGACGGCTTCCAGCATCTGCTCGCGTGGGTGCAGAGCCTGAACCTCGACTTCCTGCAGCCCGATCAGATCGACGAGTGGGTGGCCTCCCTCACCGACTTCGTCACGAGCGCGCAGTTCGGCTCGGGTGCGATCGCCGGCGTCAGCGCCGTCGCGAGCTTCGTGACCGGACTCGTGCTGATGGTCACGATCCTCTTCTTCTTCCTCAAGGACGGCCCGCAGATGTGGGAGTTCCTGCTGCGTCCGTTCCGCGGCAAGAACTACATCCGCGCACGTCGCATCGGCGACAAGACGACCACCGTCCTCGGGTCCTACATCCGCGGCACGGCGACCGTCGCGCTCGTCGACGCCATCGGCATCCTGATCGGCCTCCTGATCCTGCAGGTGCCGCTGGCGATCCCCCTCGCCGTGCTGGTCTTCCTGCTCGCGTTCATCCCGATCGTCGGCGCCACGGTCGCCGGAATCCTCGCCGCCCTCGTCGCCCTCGTCGCGAACGACTGGGTCAACGCCCTGTTCGTCGTCGGTGTCGTCGTGCTCGTCAACCAGCTCGAGGGCAACTTCCTGCAGCCCGTGCTGATGGGCCGGTCGATGAAGCTGCACCCGTTCGTCATCCTGGTCGCCTTGACCGTCGGCACGGTGCTCGGCGGCATCGTCGGCGCGATCCTCGCGGTGCCGATCGCCGCGGCGGCGTGGGGCGTCGTGCAGGTGTGGGACGGCCCGGACCTGCCCGCCCGCTGGGCGAGACCGAAGTCGACGTTGGAGGCCTGACGTACCACTCCGTGCTCCCGGGCGCCAGGGTCGTGGCCGATCGCCCACGGCGCCCTAGCGTGGCGTCATGGACCACGACAGCGTTCCCGAGATGACCGACGAAGAGAAGCGGCGCGATCAGCTGCTGCGTGCCGAGCACTCGACCGAGGCCGATGCCGCGCCGCGCATCGAGGTCACCGAGCACGACGGCAACACGCGCATCGACATCGCCGACACCGCGGCCGTCAGGCCCGGGCTGTCGGACGACGCTCCGCCCGAGGACTGAACACGCTCAGTCCCTGAGTCAGGCGACCTTGCCGCACATGCCGCAGATGCCGGTCGCCGACACCTCGACGAAGCAGTCCGTGCACATCGCGCGCGGCTTCTCGTCGACCGACGGGCCGCGGCGCACGGGCACGCGATCGCGAGGCACCGCCGCGCGTGAAGAGCGTCCGGTGGTCGCCGGGGCGGGCGCCGCCTTCGGCACCTCGGGCACGTGGGCGACGCAGTAGAAGCGCACGTAGCCGTCGTGGTGGATCGGATGCCGGTGCTTGTACGCCCACAGTTCGGTGCGCTCGCGGGGCGCCGAGTCCAATCCGCAGGTGAAGCAGCGTGTCGCTTCTCCCGGCACGAGCTCGGAGACGAGCATCGGCGAATCGAACGGGATCGAACGGCGCCAATCGGCCGATGACACGACCTTCATCTCGCACCCTCCCGCGGCATCCGTCGGATGCGTCGCTGACTCAACGCTAAGCGACGATCGGGGTCGGCGGGACCGCGCGGCCGAAACGATAGCGACCC
>JBEVLS010000089.1:0-5776 GCA_040509015.1 Microbacterium sp. | reverse complement strand
ACGAGCGCAGGGCCGGGATCGGCCGTGAAGACGAGGCGCACGGGGTCGTCCTTTCCGCCGATGCCGAGGGCGTGCACCTCGAGGCGCGGCTTCGCCGTCGTGAGCGACGGCGAGACCTCGAGCATGTGCGCACCGAGGATGCGCTCCGACCCGGGGACGAGGTCGTACGTGTAGTCCTCCATGAGGCTCGCGCCGCCGGGAAGCCCGGCGCCCATGACGTTCGCGACGCGCACGAGGATGGCGGTCTTCCAGTCGCCTTCGGCGCCGAAGCCGTACCCCTCGGCCATCAGGCGCTGCACCGCGAGGCCGGGCAGCTGCTTCAGCGTCCCGAGGTCCTCGAACGACGTGGTGAATGCGCCGAAGCCCCCCTCCTCGAGGAACGAGCGCAGGCCGAGCTCGATCGCGGCACCGTCGCGCAGCGACTGGTGACGATCGGCACCGGGCTGGAGTTCGTCCGCGACGTCGTACTCGTCGAGGTAGACCGCGACGAGGTCGTCGATCGCGGCATCCGTCACCGCATCGACGGCGGCGGCGAGCTCGTTGACGCCCCACGTGTTGACCTGGACGCCGAACCGCAGCTCGGCCTCGGTCTTGTCACCCTCGGTGACCGCCACGTAGCGCATGTTGTCGCCGAACCGGGCGAGCTTGAGCGTGCGGGATGCCGCCCATCCCGCCGCCGCGCGCTCCCAGTCCTCGATCTGCTGGCGCACGACGGGGTTCGACACGTGGCCGACGACCGTCTTGCGCGCGACGCCGAGCCGCGTCTGGATGTACCCGAACTCGCGGTCGCCGTGCGCGGCCTGGTTCAGGTTCATGAAGTCGAAGTCGATGTCGGCCCAGGGCAGCTCGACGTTGGCCTGCGTGTGCAGGTGCAGCAGCGGCTTCTGCAGCGCGTCGAGGCCTGCGATCCACATCTTGGCCGGGCTGAACGTGTGCATCCACGCGATGACGCCGATGACGTCGTCGCGGGCGTTGACCTCGAGTGCGAGCCGGCGGATCGAGTCGGAGTCCTTGAGCACGGGCTTCCACACGACCCTGACCGGCAGGTCCGAGAGACCGTCGGCGACCGCCTGCGACTGCTCGGCGACCTGGCGCAGCGTCTCTTCGCCGTAGAGGTTCTGGCTGCCGGTGACGAACCAGACTTCGTACGCGTCGAGTGTGGTGGTGAGGGTCATCTGTTGCTCCTGGTGGGTAGTGCGGTGACGGCGGCGGCTTCGACGGCGAGCCCCGCGCGGTAGCGGTCGAGGTACGAGGCGAAGCCGGCGGCATCCGCTGGGTCGGGATCGACGGTCGTGACCTCGGCACCGCGGAAGACCACGTCGTCGAGGTACTCGCCGAGAGAGGCGGCCGGTCCGGATGCCGCGAACGCAGCCAGCACCGCGATGCCCCACGCTCCGCCCTCCGAGGCCGTCTCGCCGACGGCGACGGGCGCATCGAGGGCACCGGCGAGGAAGCGCTGCGCCACCCCGGCGGTGCGGAACATGCCCCCGTGCGCGAACATGCGGTCGAGCTCGACCCCCTCGCCGTCGAGGACGCGCATGCCGAGCGCGAGCGTGCCGAACACGCCGTAGAGCTGGGCGCGCACGACGTTCGCGAGCGTGAAGCGACTGTCGGGCGTGCGGACGAAGAGGGGGCGGCCCTCGTCGAGTCCGGCGATGGGCTCGCCCGCCAGGTGGTTGTAGGCGAGCAGGCCGCCGGCATCCGTCTCGCCCTCGAGGGCCTCGCGGAACAGCACGTCGAACACGGCGTCGCTGTCGAGCGGAGTGCCGGATGCCTCGGCGAAGCGGCCGAACATGCCCGCCCACGCCGCGAGCTCGCTCGCGCCGTTGTTGCAGTGCACCATGGCGACCAGGTCGCCGGACGGCGTGGTGACGAGGTCCAGCTCGTGGTGCACGCGGGCGAGCGGGCGCTCGAGAACGACCATCGCGAAGATGCTCGTGCCCGCGCTGACGTTGCCGGTGCGCGGTGCGACGGCGTTCGTGGCGACCATGCCCGTTCCCGCGTCGCCCTCCGGCGGGCACAGGAGGATTCCTGACCGGAGCTCACCGGACGGGTCGAGCAGGGCGGCGCCGTCGGGCGTGAGCGTGCCGGCATCCGCCCCCGCCGTCAGCACGTCGGGCAGCAGCGCCGTGATGCTCCGACCGCCGAGGGTGCCGGCGTCGAGGCGATCGAAAAGGCCCACGAGGCGTGCGTCGTATCCGCCCGTCGCGGGATCGATCGGGAACATGCCCGACGCGTCGCCGACCCCCAGCACCGCGCGCCCGGTCAGGCGCCAGTGCACATAGCCCGCGAGCGTCGTGAGGAACGAGACCTCGGGCACGTGCGGCTCGTCGTCCAGCACCGCCTGATGGAAGTGGGCGATCGACCAGCGCAGCGGGATGTTCGTTCCGAACAGCGCCGTCAGCTCGTCGGCCGCAGCACCCGTCGACGTGTTGCGCCACGTGCGGAACGGCGTGAGCAGGGTGCCCTCGGCGTCGAACGCCAGATAGCCGTGCATCATCGCGGAGACGCCGATCGCCGCGAACGACGCCGGCGCGACGCCGTGGCGCGCGCGGGCGTCGGCGACCAGGTCGGCGTACGCGGCCTGCAGGCCGGACCACACGGCATCCAGCGAGTACGTCCAGACGCCGCCGACGAGTTCGTTCTCCCACTCGTGGCTGC
Organism: Microbacterium sp.; assembly: GCA_040509015.1. Lineage (GTDB taxonomy): Bacteria > Actinomycetota > Actinomycetes > Actinomycetales > Microbacteriaceae > Microbacterium. Next base: position 3,115 of record JBEVLS010000089.1, on the reverse strand, counting down.
CCACGGCGAGCACGGTGGCCGGATCGTCGGGATCGACCAGGCACGCCTTGATGCGCGTCGACCCGAGCTCGATGCCCAGCACGCCACGGCCGTCGCCGACGGCGCTGCCCGAGCTCTGCGGACGGGTCATCGCCGCTCGTCCCCGCTCTGCCCGTAGACGTTCTGGTAGCGGTTGAAGAGGCTGTCGATCTTGTCCTGCGGGATCGGGATGAGGGGTCCCGCCTCGCGGGCGTAGTGCACGGTGCGCGCGGCGTCCTCGCACATGACGGCGGCCTTCACCGCGTCCTTCGCGCTCACGCCGATCGTGAACGGACCGTGGTTCTGCATCAGCACGGCGCGGCTGCGGTGCCCGGTGAGCGTCTCGACGATGCCCCGGCCGATCGAGTCGTCGCCGATGATCGCGAACGGACCGATCGGGATGGGCCCGCCGAACTCGTCCGCCATGCCCGTGATGACGCACGGGATCTCCTCGCCGCGCGCAGCCCAGGCCACGGCGAACGTCGAGTGCGTGTGCACGACTCCCCCGACGTCGGGCATGTGGCGGTAGACGTAGGCGTGGGCGGCGGTGTCGCTCGACGGGCTGCGGTCGCTGCCGGGCGAACCGGGCACGACGTTGCCGTCGAGGTCGCAGAGGATCATGTTGTCGGGCGCGAGGTCGTCGTACGAGACGCCGGACGGCTTGATGACGAAGAGATCGGCGCCGGGCACACGCCCTGAGACGTTGCCTCCGGTCCAGATGACGAGGCCGTAGCGCACGAGCTCGCCGTGGAGCTTCGCGACGTCCGCGCGGACGGACTGGATCGCCGCTTCGATGTCGGGCGCGAAGGCCGGGGGCGCGTCGGGACTCGTCACGGGGTCCTCCATTGGTCTCGTGGGGCGCTGCGAGCTTGATGTTACCGGTATCACGCCGGGGAATCCACCCCGTCAGGAGCACCCTGCCCGCAGATCAGCGTGCGAGCCGCCGCGCGCTGCGCGGGGCCGCCGAAAGGCCCCGATCTGCTGACGTCCGTGCCGCGCTCAGCCGCGTGGCGCGGCGGTGGACGCCCGGGCGATGAGCTGCGGCGAGCTCGGGGCGGGCGGATCCGGCATCCCGAACACGGCGGCGACCGCCCGGCGCGCCTCGCCCGCGAGGTCGAGGCGCACCGTCGTGAGCGCCGGCAGATAGAACGCCGCGTCGGGGTTGTCGTCGAATCCCGCGACGCTGACGTCCTCGGGCACGGCCACCCCCGCCGCTCGCAGGGCCGACACCAGTCCGAGCGCCATCTGGTCGTTCGCGACGACGATGGCCGTCGGGCCGTCCGCGCCCCGCACCGCCGCGGCGATCTCACCGGCGAGGGCGGCGCCGGCGGCCGCACTCCAGTCGCCGCTCCACCGCGGACCCTCCCCGAGCCCGGCGGATCGGAGCGCGTGGTCCACGCCTTCGTCCCGCGACCGGGCTTCGAGCCAGTCCTGCGGACCCGCGACGCGCCCGATCCGGCGGTGCCCGAGGGCGACGAGGTGGTCGACGGCGAGCGCGGCGCCCTCGGCCTGGCGATCCGCGCCGACGTCCGTGTGCAGGGCGTCGATCGGCAGCCCCGCGTACGCCGTGGCGAGGGCGGGCATCGTCGCCGCGTGCGGCGCGAGCACGATGAGCCCGTCGACCCCCTGAGACAGCAGTCGCTCGGCGGCTCCGACGACGGATGCCGCGTCCGCCGCTTCGGCGTAGGCGGTCGCGATCCACCGACCGGCCGACCTCGCCGCCGTCTCGAGCGCCGAGATGCCGACGGACGGCCCGTAGAGCGTCGCATCGGAGGCGATGACGCCGACCGTCCGGGTCGTGCGGGTTCCGAGCGCGCGCGCCGCGTTGTTCACCCGGTATCCGAGCCGCTCCATCGCCTCGAGCACTCGGGCGCGCGTCTCGGGGCGGATGCTCGTGTGGTCGTTGATGACGCGCGACACGGTCTGCGCCGACACCCCCGCGACGCGCGCGACATCGCGCACCCCCACGCGGGCGCGGGGCGCGGCATCCGACTCGATCTCGCTCATCGCGCTCACCCTACACACGCCGAAGGGGCCCGTCCGTGATGGACGGGCCCCTTCGCGGTGCAGGTGTCAGTCGAGCAGTCCGCCGCCGAGCACGCCGTTCAGCGTGCTGTCGACGTCGCTCGAGATGCCGCCGACGAGGTCGTCGACGTCGGCGCCGATGTCACCGAGCGAGACGCCGGTGTCGTTGCCCGAGCCGACCGCGTTGCCGTTGCCGACCTCGTTGCCCGAGCCGACCGGCGCGTCGACCGCGACGTCGTTGCCCGAGCCGACGGGCGCGCTGACGTCGTTGCCCGAACCGACCGGGACGTCGTTGCCCGAGAGGATGGGGCCGTTGGCGACATCGCTGACGAGCGGGCCGTTCACGAGACCGCCGTCGACTCCGATGTTGCCGGCCGTGATGTCGCCGACCCAGGTCTGGAAAGCCTCGCCGAGAGTGTCGAAGGATCCGGCGACCTGCGTGTGGGTCGTGGTCTCTTCGTAGCTGTCGTCGGCGCTGGCCGGCATCGCGAATCCGGCGATGGCGATGGCTGCGGCGCCCGCTCCGGCGGCGGCGAGGGTGGCGATCCGGGTCTTGTTCGTACGCATGAAATATCTCCTTGGTTACGTTCCGTGCGGCCCTTCGGTCGCACACCGGTCATCCGGGAAGCCCGTGGAATCGGATTGGCGGCGCGGCGGCCGGAGCGGTGTCCGCCACGACGTGACTGCCGCGTGATCCCGGGGTTGTCGGCCGGATCCTGAGAGGAACCTGACAGTCCCGATCCGGCCCTCCGACGGCGTCGGCATGGCACGCTGGAGGGATGACGCGACTGCCCTTGCGCGCACGTCTGCTCACGGCGCTCGCGGGAGATCCGAACGGCACGCCGGCGTGGGTGCGCGCGATCGCCGACGGAGACGACGACGGGTGGTTCGCCGACGGTGGGGCGGTCTGGACGGTGCACGCGGGGACGGCGACCTTCGTCGCCGGGATCCGCGCGCTGCTCATCCAAGCCCTCCATCCCGGCGCGCTGGCGGGCGTCCACGACTTCTCGCGGTATCGCGAAGACCCGATCGGCCGGCTGACCGGCACGGTGCGCTGGATCATCTGCGTCAC
>JBEVLS010000088.1:0-7715 GCA_040509015.1 Microbacterium sp. | reverse complement strand
CCGCGATCCACGCCCTGTCCGGGCAGGAGCTCGCCAACGCCTACAACGAGGTGCCCGCCGCGACGCCCATCGAGCGCATCAAGCAGGTCCTCCCCCACGAGCGGCGCTGACCCTTCGGCGAGCTCAGGGACCGGGCTCTGGCTCAGGGACCGGGCGCGAGCTCAGGGACCGTCCGCCAGCTCAGGGACCGGGCGCGAGGTCTGGGACAGGCCGCGTGCTCGGGGACAGGCCGCGAGGTCAGGTCCCGGCGACGACGATCGTCGGCTCGTGCCGCACCGGGAAGTTCACCGAGTTGGCGATGAAGCACCACTCGCGCGCCTGCGCGTGCGCGGCGAGCGCGGCATCCGTCATCGACGCGTCGGCGATCGTCACGCGAGGCCGCAGGACCACCTCGCGGAAGGCTCCGCCGCCCTTGCCGTCCTCGACCATGAGCCCGGATGCCGCGTCCTCGTAGCCGGTGACGACGACACCCGCGGTCACGCAGGCGTGCAGGTACGACAGCAGGTGGCACTCGCTGAGGGCGGCGAGGAGCAGGTCCTCGGGGTTCCATCGGGACGGATCGCCCCGGAACGGCTTGTCGGCCGACGCGAGGAGGGCGGGCTTGCCGTCGATCTCGACCGTCACCGCGCGGTCGTAATCCCGATACCCCGACGTTCCGGTGCCGCGGTCGCCGGTCCACGTGGTCCGGACGGAGTATCGATGCTCGCCCCACATGCACAACAGTCTGTCATCCCGGCGAAACACGCCTCGACGGTAGGCTGACCACGTGCCGCAGACCTTCGCCGTGACCGGGGCCGTCGAGCTCGCCGTCGTCGAACGGAGCGGGTTCGTCGAGTCGCGGCACTCGGGCGTCGCGATCGTCCTCGCCCCCGACGGCACCGTGCTCGACAAGCTCGGCGACGTGTCGGCGCTCGTGCTTCCGCGCTCGAGCCTCAAGCCCCTGCAGGCGCTCGCCTGCATCACCGCCGGCGCCGCTCTCGAGGGCGAACGCCTCGCCCTGTCGACGGCGAGCCACTCGGGCACCGACCGCCATGTCGCGGTGGTCCGCGACATCCTCAACTCCGTCGGACTCGATGAGGACGCCCTCGGCTGCCCGCCCGCGTGGCCCGGCGACCAGGCGACGCGCGACGAGATCGTGCGAGAACTGGGCAGCCCGTCCCGCATCCGCATGAACTGCTCGGGCAAGCACGCCGCGATGCTCGCGGCGTGCGTCGCCAACGGGTGGGACACCGCGACGTACCTCGAGATCAACCACCCGCTGCAGATGCACATCCGCGAGGTGATCGAGCGCCTCACGGGCGAGAAGATCGCCGCGACCGCGATCGACGGATGCGGTGCCCCGGTATACGCGCTGACGCTTTTCGGCCTCGCCCGGGCGATCCACCGCGTCGGCACGGCCTCGACGACCTCGCCGTTCGCCCTGCACCGCACCGCGGGCGCTCTCGTGGAGGCCGTGCGCGCCCACCCGTGGACGATCGACGGGCCGGGTCGCCCCGACACCGTCGCGATCGAGCGACTCGGGGTGTTCGCGAAGGGCGGCGCCGAGGGGGTCATGGTGATGGTCGCCCCGAACGGCACGACGGTGGCCCTCAAGATGCTCGACGGCTCCGGCCGCGCTGCGACGGTCGTCGCCCTGCGGCTGCTCGAGCGCGCGGGCGCCCTCGCGGCATCCGACGTCGCCGACACCGTCTCTCAGCTTCCGCTGTCCGTACACGGCGGCGGATCGGTCGTCGGGGCGATCCGCCCCGCGTTCTAGAGGCGCTCCCACGAGGAGCGCGAAGCTCCAAAGGCGGAGCGGAAAGGATCACACGATGAGGATCAGCGTCCCCACCGAGGTGAAGAACAACGAGTACCGCGTCGCGCTCACGCCCGCGGGCGTCCACGACCTGGTCGCCGCCGGACACGAGGTCTTCGTCCAGCGCGGCGCCGGCGAGGGCTCGTCGATGCCGGACGCGGAGTACCAGTCCGCCGGCGCGATCCTGCTCGACGACCCGGCCGAGGTCTGGGCGCGCGCCGAGCTGCTGCTGAAGGTCAAGGAGCCGATCGCGAGCGAGTACGGGTACTTCCGCGACGACCTCGTGCTGTTCACGTACCTGCACCTCGCGGCGGACCGCCCGCTCACGGATCGTCTGGTCGCCGACCGGGTCACCGCCATCGCCTATGAGACCGTCCAGCTCGCCGGGGGCGGGCTGCCTCTCCTCGCTCCGATGAGCGAGGTCGCCGGGCGTCTCGCGCCCACCGTGGGGGCTGCGACCCTGATGCGCTCGGCGGGCGGCCTGGGCCTGCTCATGTCGGGCGTCCCCGGCACTCGCCCGGCCACCGTCACCGTCATCGGCGGCGGTGTGGCCGGAGCCAACGCCGCGGTGATCGCCGTCGGGCTCGGCGCCGACGTCACGATCTTCGACACCAACGTGCAGCGCCTGCGCTACCTGGACGACCACTTCCAGGGCCGCGTCAAGACCGCGGCATCCAATCCCCTCGACCTCGACCGCGCCGTCGTCGCGTCCGACCTCGTGATCGGATCCGTCCTGATCCCGGGCGCGAAGGCGCCGAAGCTCGTCACCAACGAGATGGTGTCGCGCATGCGACCCGGCTCGGTGCTGGTGGACATCGCCGTCGACCAGGGCGGCTGCTTCGAGGACACCCACCCCACGACGCACGCCGATCCCACGTTCCCCGTGCACGGGAGCATCTTCTACTGCGTCGCGAACATGCCCGGCGCTGTGCCGAACACGTCGACGTCGGCCCTCACGAACGCGACGCTCCCCTACATCCGGCAGATCTCGCGCCTCGGGTGGAAGAACGCCGCGACGGCGGATGCCGCACTCGCCGCGGGGCTGAACACGTTCGGCGGCGGGGTGGTCAACCCCGGCGTCGCGACCGCCCACGGCATCCCGCTCGCCGCGCTCGCCGACGCGCTCGCCTGATCCATGATGGGGAGCATGGACCTGCACCCCGCTCTCACCGACACCGGGCTCCGCCTCGTGACGGAGTACCACCTCGCGACGCTGTCGACGATGGGCCGGGACGGCGCGATCCACGCTGTCCCGGTCGGATTCACGTTCTCGGACGGCATCGTGCGGATCATCACGAGCGACGGCACCCAGAAGGTGCGCAACATCGAACGGGATCCGCGGGCGACCGTCGCGCAGGTGTCGGGTCCGCAATGGCTCAGCATCGCGGGCAGCGCCGAGATCGAGCGGGATCCGGATGCCGTCTCGCACGCGGTAGCGCTGTATGCGGCGCGCTACCGGCAGCCGCGCGAGAACCCGAAGCGCGTCGTGATCCGCCTGACTCCGGACCGCGTCATGGGCTCGGCCGGCGTCTGGGGCTGACCCCGGTCAGATCCCGCCGTCGACGGACCGCACGAATTCGCCGGGCTCATCGGGGACGAGGACGGGGGTGTCGCGGTTGAGGCTCTCGCCCCGGAAGAACGGCTTCGAGCGCGGGAACAGGAACCAGATGAACATCAGCACGACGCCGATCGCGAGCGCGCCGATGCCGATCACGAAGGTGCCGCCGATCCCCCAGATCACTGTGTAGCCGTAGTCGACGTCGAACATGTCGATCGCCGACTGGACGAACGCGTAGGTCAGCATGCCGGCGCCGAGGAGCGGGAAGAGGAACTTGTAGAAGAAGTTGCGCGTGGACGTGAAGAGCTCGCGGCGGAAGTACCAGACGCACGCGTAGCCGGTGATGGCGTAGTAGAACGCGATCGCGAGCCCGAGCGACAGGATCGAATCCTGGAGGATGTTGTCGCTGATGAGCGACATGCCCACGTAGTAGACCGTCGCCACGACCCCCATGACGAGCGTCGAGAAGGACGGTGTCTTGTAGACCGGGTGGACCCGCTTGAAGCGCGCCGGAAGCGCCCGGTAGACGCCCATCGCGAGCGTGCCGCGGGCGGTCGGGAGGATCGTCGTCTGGGTCGAGGACACGGCCGAGATGAGCACGGCGACCACGAGCACCCAGCCGACGGGGCCCAGGAGGCCGTCCTTGATCGCGAGGAAGAAGTCGTCGGCGTTGGCCTCGTTGCCCAGCCCCGTGCCGGACTCACCGAGTCCGGCGTACATCATCGCCGCGATCGTCACCGAGACGTAGGTCACCAGAAGCAGGACGCAGGTGAGGAGGGCGGCCAGGCCCGGGATGCGCTTGGGGTCCTTCGTCTCCTCGTTCAGGGCGAGGCAGGTGTCCCAGCCCCAGTAGATGAACAGCGCGAGCAGGATCGCCTCGGTGAACCCGCTCCACTCGGTGAAGGCGAACGGGTTGAACCACGACCAGTCGAAGGGGGTCGGGTCGGGCGCGGTGCCGGCGAAGAACTGCCACAGGGCCACGACGACGAAGACGGCCAGGGCGAGGTACTGGATGCCGAGCAGCACGTTCTGGATGCGCTCGCCGATCTCGGTGCCGCGCCACGAGATGTAGGTCATCAGCGCGATGAACACGACCGCGACGAGCAGCACCCGCCAGTCGTTGTTCTCGAACTCGAGGCCGAACAGGTTCCAGAAGTAGATCGAGGCGATCTGCGCGAGGTTGGCGAGCACGACCATGCCCGCGACCGCCACACCCCAGCCGCCCATCCACCCGACCCACGGACCGAACGCCTTCGTGCCCCAGGTGAAGGTGGTGCCGCAGTCGGGCACCGCGTCGTTGAGCTCGCGGTACGCGAAGGCGATGAAGAGCATGGGAACGAACGCGATGACGAATGCGATCGGCGCCTGGGCGCCGACGGCCAGCACGACGAAGCCGAGCGTCGCGACGAGCGAGTACACCGGCGCCGTCGAGGCGAGGCCGATCACGGTGGACCCCCACAGCCCGAGCGTGCCGGCGGCGAGTCCCTTGCCTTCGGGGCGTTGCAGGGTTATCGGGGATGTGACCACACCCTGAACGTAGGGTGACGCGTCATCGAGCGTCAATGGGGTCATGGGCGACGATCCGGCCGGACGTGCCCGACGGGGAGGACGATCCGCACGGGATCGCCGCCGGCGCAGTGCAGCCACGCGCGCCCCGCCCCGGGCTCGGCGTAGGGCGGAAGCTCGCGCGACGCCGTCAGCACGCGGTACTCGGCCGCGCAGCCCGTGTCGACGACGAGGTCGTGGTCGGCGCGGACCGCGGCGAGCAGCCGCCATTCCCGCTGCCATTCGTCCGGGTCGCCCACCACGACCACCGGGCCGTGCGCCGTCGCGGCCGGATCCGCGGCGTACTCCCCGATCGAGAGCGAGCGGATGCCCCGCCCCTCCCACTCCTCCAGCGCCGAGCGCACGGTGGCCCGCCGTCGTGCCACGATCCCCGTGAGGGTCGCCGTCGGCGACCACGGCGCGGGGGTCACGTCGGGCGTCCGCAGAGGATCCTTCTCGGCGAGCGCGACCTGCACCGCGACCCGGTCGAAGTGCCCGCGGCCGGAGGGTGCGTCGACCGCGTACTGCGCCGGGTCGCCGCCGGCGGCGAGGTGGTCGGCGCGCGAGGCCGTGGCGAGCACGAGGCGACGCGGCAGCAGCTCGCCCAGTCGCGCGGCAGCTCCGGTGAGGCGCTGTGCGGAGGCCAGGACCAGGATGCCCGAGCGACCCGCCTCGCGGAACGTCCGCTCGAGGCGCTCGAGAACGACGTGCGCATGGTCGGGAGCCAGTCGGGAGCCGATCGTGTCGAGGTCGTCCACGATGAGGACCGTCCCGTCGGGCGGAGTCTCGCTCGCGAGGGCGGCGACGACATCCCAGGTGCCCTCCCCCGTCGACGGCACCCGGATCACGCGCTCGGCCTGCGCCGCGACGGTCTCGAGCGCGGTGGACTTGCCCGCCCCCGGGCCGCCCACCACGAGCAGACCGCGGTCGGCGAGGTCGATCGACGCGACGCCCTGACGCTGGAGGGCGGGCTCGTCCGCGAGTCCCACGGCGAAAGACGTGCCGCCGCTCGGTGCCGGCAGCTCGGCGAGCCGTACGAGGCGCGGCAGCTCGGGCAGCCACGGCCGACGCGGTGCCGGCCCGTGCGCACGCGAGGAGACCGCGGAGACGTCCGCGGGGGAAGACAGGGCGACCCGCACGCGCTGCGGCGCATGGTCGCTCCCCCGTCGCACGAGGGCGATGCCGCGGACGTCGCCCGGGAGCAGCGCCGCCTCGTCGGTGCCGACGACGGCGCGGCTGTCGGACGGATCGGTGACGCGCAGGCTGACGCGCAGCGGACAGTTCGCGAGCAGACTGTCGCGCACGACGCCGGTGATCCGCTGCGTGCCCAGGATGAGATGCAGCCCCAGCGCGCGCCCTCGTGCGGCGATGTCGCCGAACACGGCATGGAGTTCGGGGTGCTCCCCCAGCAGCGCGGCGAACTCGTCGACAACGACGACCAGCCGGGGCAGTTCGACGCGGGCGTCGAGGACGTCGCGGGCTCCGCACCTGGCCAGCTCGGCTTCGCGCCATCGGATCTCGGCCCGCAGACTCTCGATCGCCCGGCGGGCGCCGGATCCGTCGAGATCGGTGATGACACCCGTGACGTGCGGAAGCTCGCGAAGACCGTCGAAGGCCGTGCCGCCCTTGAAGTCCGCGAGGAGGAAGCTCACCTCTCGCGTCGAATGGGTGGCGGCGAGGGCGAGGATCCACGTGATGAGGAGCTCGCTCTTGCCCGCACCGGTGACCCCCGCGACGACCGCGTGCGGACCGTCGGCCACGAGGTCGACGACGACGTCCCGATCGCCCGTTCGTCCGATGACGGCGGGAAGCGCTCCAGGCCGCGCCGCCGGGGCGTGGGCGATCGTCTCGGCGAACAGCACCGGGGCGTCTCCGACGGGCACCACGCCGAGCGTGCGCGCCGCGCGCTCGGCAAGGTCGTCCGCGATCCGCTCCGCCTGCTCGACCCCGACCCCCTCGACGCCGAGTTCGACCATGACGCCACGGTGGTCGAGCACGGCCCGATCCACCGACGTCACGGCCAGCAGCGCGCCGCACCCCGGCGGAGGGGGTGCTCCAGGCGCGGCCGTCGCGATCACGACATCCGTACCGCCCTCGGCCGGATCGCCGGTCACCGCCAGCGTGCGCCCGCGCGCGACGTGTCGATGCGGGAGCCGCTCGATCCAGGCGAGCTCATCGGGGATGTCACCGACGATGCGCAGCTCGCCGGGCGGGAGCGCGAGGCACAGCTGCAGGACGAGCGCCCGGTGGACCGCGGCGGCGACGGCGCCGACTCCGACGACGGCGCACCCCTCGGACGCGGCGAGGACCACCGGCGCCCCCGTCAGGCGCGCGGCACGGGTGCGGACCGCGACGGACTCGGCGTCGCCGGAGCCGCCGCCCACCCTGACCTCGCTCGCGACGTCTCCGACGCCGACGACGAGCGCATCGACGCGGTCGGTCGCCCGACGCCACACGTCCTCGTCGCGCGCCAGGTAGCCGGCGACGTCGGGATGCTCCGCCCTGCGGCGTCGGCGCTCGTGCTCGTGGCGCCGAGCGACGGAGCGCGTCACGCGCTCGCGCGCGGCGGCGGCATCCTTCTGCGCCGTCGACCGGTCGCGCTTGTTCGCCCGACGCGCGTCGAACACGCTCGCCAACGCGATCAGCGGGCCGAGGCCCGCGAGCAGCAGTGCGAGCACCGAGCCCGTCACGAGCCACAGCACCACGGCGCCGACCACGGGCATCGCCGAGGCGAGGAGAGGCAGCGGGGGACGCGGCGGCGGCGACCACGCGTCGGGAAGCGTCAGCGGCTCGTCGTCGAGGACGTCGCCGGGCCAC
>JBEVLS010000087.1:0-4659 GCA_040509015.1 Microbacterium sp. | reverse complement strand
GCCTACGAGACCGACCCCCTCAAGGCGCTCGCGTACCCGCAGATGAGCGACGCGCGGCATCCTGCGACCTTCGCCTTCCTGCAGGCGCACAGCGAGGCGCACCGCCTGCGACCCGCCTCGCCCAAGGCGGCCGTGCGGCCGGATGCGTTCGTCGCCTACCGCCGGGCGGTGTCGACGGCAGGGCAGGCCTTCGCGCGCGCGGAGGCGGACGCGCGCCGCGCCGGGACCGCGGTGCCGCTCGACGGCGCCGCGCGCCAACCCCGATCGGTCCCTCCGCGCGCGACACCGGCTCCGACTGCGGCACCGAAGCCCGCCCAGCCGATCTGGCCGGTGCCCAGCCGCGGGTCACGGCCCGCGGGCACCGAGTCCTAGGCTGACACCGTGGAGACGTTCGCCCAGCTGTGGGACCAGTACTGGTGGCTCGTCTTCCCGCTCGGTGCGGGAGCGATCGCCCTGGTCGGCAAGATGAGCAGCGCGTGGGAGCGCGCGGCGAAGCGCCGCCACAAGCAGCGGCTCGAGATCATGCGCGCCAAGAGCGAGCTCAAGGCGGTCTCGGGGCGCGCGATGCCCTCGGTGGCGGGCGCCGCGCCCGAGGAGTCGCAGGCGACCCAGCTCGCGCGGCTCTTCGCCGCGCACGACGCGGTCACCGCTCGCTGGCTGGACTACGAGCTCGACGTGGCCAAGCTCATCGCGTTCCCTGCCATGAGCGACGGACGCCAGCCGCTGACCGCGGCGTTCCTGCGCGCCCAGCGCATCGCCGACGGTCTGCGCCCCGCGTCCCCGAAGTCCCGGCTCACGCCCGACGAACTCACGCAGTACCGCAACGCGGTCGCCGACTACGAGGTCGCCTTCGACGTCGCCGAGCGCGATGCGCGTCGCATCAAGGACTCGAGCTTCACCGAGGTCGAGCGCAAGCGCCTCGATAAGGCCCAGCAGCTGCTGACGATCGCCGTCGACAACGCCGCGACGCCTGCCGAGCGCCAGGTCGCCTACCGGCGCGTGCGCGAAGAGCTCGACGGACTCATCGCGATCTCGGACGATGCCATCGAGGTGCTCGAGTCCAAGGTCGCGCTCGAGATCTCTGCGACGCCGGCGACGGATGCCGCGCCCGCCGCGCCGTCGGTGGGACTCACTCCTCCCCCGGCGCCCGACGCCGACCCCTGGCCGGTCCCGGCGCGCGATCAGAAGCCGCAGACCGACCGCCGCTGACTCCCTCCCCGATGCCCCTGACGCGGGGGGTTGACAGGCGCGCCCTCTTCGTTGCATGGTTAGTTAGTCAAGTAACTAACCGACTTAGCGAGGTGGATGTGATCGAAGAGGGCAAAGCGCTCTTCCTGCAGATCGCGGAGAGCGTCGAAGACTCGATCATCGACGGCAGCCTGCCCGAAGAGGGTCAGGCACCGTCGACGAACGAACTGTCGGCCTTCTATCGCATCAACCCCGCGACGGCAGCGAAAGGGGTCAACATGCTCGTCGACAAGGGCGTGCTCTACAAGCGGCGCGGCATCGGCATGTTCGTCTCGGCCGGGGCACGCGAACTGCTCCTCACCGAGCGGCGGTCGGCCTTCGCCGATCGCTTCCTCGACCCGCTCCTCGCCGAGGCCCGCACGCTCGGTCTCGGCCCCGACGACCTCGCCCGGCTGATCCGCGAACACGCGGCCGCCACGGCATCCGACACCCAGGAAGGAACCGCACGATGACCTCTGTGATCGAGGTGAAGAACCTCACGAAGCGCTACCGCGACACCCTCGCCGTGGACGACGTGACCTTCGCGATCGAGGAGAACACGATCTACGGGCTCCTCGGCCGCAACGGCGCCGGCAAGACCACGGTCATGTCGATCCTCACGGCGCAGAACTTCGCCACGTCCGGAGACGTCCGCGTCTTCGGAGAGAACCCGTACGAGAACTCACGGGTGCTGCAGCGGATGTGCTTCGTCCGCGAGAGCCAGAAGTATCCGGACGACGCGACCCCTCGTCACGCCTTCCGCTCCGCGCGCCTGTTCTTCCCCCACTGGAGCCAGGAGCTCGCCGACCAGCTGATCGACGAGTTCCAGCTGCCGATGAAGAAGACGATCAAGAAGCTCTCACGCGGTCAGCTCTCCGCGGTCGGCGTCATCATCGGTCTTGCCGCCCGCGCCGAGATCACGTTCTTCGACGAGCCCTACCTCGGCCTCGACGCCGTCGCGCGGCAGATCTTCTACGACCGGCTGCTCGAGGACTACACCGAGCACCCGCGCACGGTGATCCTCTCGAGCCACCTGATCGACGAGGTGTCGAACCTCATCGAGAAGGTCATCGTCATCGATCGCGGCCGCATCATCATGGACGAGGACACGGATGCCGTGCGCGACCGGGCCGCGAACATCGTCGGCGACTCCGCCGCGGTGGACGCCTTCGTCGCCGGCCGCGAGGTCATCCACCGCGAGAGCCTCGGACGCGTGTCGTCGGTCACCGTCCTCGGTGCGCTCTCCGCGTCCGACCGCGAGCGCCTCACCGCCGTGGGACTCGATGTCGGGCCGGTCTCGCTGCAGCAGCTGATCGTGCGCACGACCCAGCATGCCCATGGCGCCGCCGCGGAAGCGGCCGCCCTCGACGAAGGAGCCCTCCGATGAGCCGCACACTCAACGTCGTCCGGATGCAGTTCGTCAACAAGCAGACCTACATCTGGGTGCCCCTTCTCGTGCTGGCGGCGTCGTTCCTGCTGAGCCTGGCGATCTTCGCGATGATCCCCTACGACGGCGTCAAAGCGGGTGGCGGGTCGCAGGCCCCCCTGTGGTACTTCCTGTGGGTGGGCGTCCAGTCGCTCACCATGACGTTCCCGTTCTCGCAGGCGATGAGCGTCACCCGGCGGGAGTTCTACCTCGGCACCCTGGTCGCCGCCGTTGCCACGTCGGCGATGCTCGCGGTGATCTACGTCGTGGGCGGACTGCTCGAGCAGGCGACCGACGGCTTCGGCGTCAACGGCTACTTCTTCTACCTCGAGTGGCTCTGGGTGGGCGGGCCGCTGGCCGCCTTCGTGATCTTCTTCGCTGCCGCTCTGCTGTTCTTCCTGGTCGGCTTCTGGGCGGCGACGATCTTCAAGCGGTTCGGCACCGTGTCGCTCACGGTGGTGTTCGTGGGCATCGCCGCGATCCTCGTGGGCCTCGCCTGGATCGCGACGGCGACCGGCAGCTGGGTCGGCGTGTGGGAGTCGATCCTCGCGACGGGTGCGCTCGGACTCGCGCTCTGGGGCCTGCTGCTCGGCGCCGTGCTCGCCGTGATCTCGTACCTGACGCTGCGCAGAGCGACGCCGTAGCGTCGGTGCGGCAGAGGCGGTCGGCGGGCGTCAGCGCCCGTCGGCCGCCGCCGTGTGGTGGCGGATGACCTCGGCGACGACGAAGTTGAACCACTTCTCGGCGAACTCGGTGTCGAGGTCGGCGTCCTCTGCGAGTCGCCGCAGGCGCGCGAGCTGCTGCTCCTCACGACCGGGGTCCGAGGGCGGCATCCCGTACTCGGCCTTCAGCTCGCCCACCTGCTTCGTGCACTTGAAGCGCTCCGCGAGCAGGAAGATCAGCGCCGCGTCCACGTTGTCGATGCTGCTGCGCAGCCTCGTGAGCGTCTTCGTCGGGTCTTCCTCGGTCATGGACTCGACTGTATCGCGACGCGGATATCACCCGTCGCGGGGGAACATCGCGGCGGTGCGCGGGCCTAGAGTGTGACGCATGAGCGACGCCCCCCTCGACGACACACCCGCGCCGAACGCCTCCGGCGAGGCGACCGCAGTCCCGGGCGAGTCGGTACCGGATGCCGTCGCGGTGCGATCGGGCGAGGCGCCGGCGTCCCGCACGTTCTGGGCGACTCTCAATTCGCCGTTCGGGGCGGGATTCCTGCTGACGCTGGGCGGCCTCGCGGCGGTGCTCCTCGGAATCGCGATCAGCAACATCGCGACCGTGCTGATCTACATCGCGCTGGCGATGTTCGCGGCACTGGGCCTGGATCCCGTGATCAAGCGGCTGGAGCGCCACAACATCAAGCGCGCGTGGGCGATCACCATCGTCTTCCTCGTCCTCGGCGTGCTGCTGATCGGCCTGCTGTGGCTCGTCGTGCCCACGCTCGTCGACCAGGTCACCGCCTTCGTGACGTCGCTGCCGGCCACCATCACGGCGTTCCAGCAGACGGACTTCTTCCACTGGCTCGAGGGCATCTTCGGCGACGGTCTCGGAACGCTCGTGACCGACCTCCAGACATTCATCACGAATCCTGCGAACATCGCCGCGATCTCCGGCGGCCTTCTCAAGGTCGGCGCGGGCATCGCCACCGCGATCTCGGGCGGACTCATCGTGGTCGTGCTCACGCTGTACTTCGTCGCCTCCCTTCCCGGCATCAAGGTGGCGCTGACGCAGTTCGCCCCGGCGCGCAACCGCCCCAAGGTGCGTGACATGACGAACCAGATCACGGACTCGGTCGGAAGCTATCTGATGGGCATGGTGGTGCTGGCCTTCTTCAACTCCATCGTCGCGTTCCTCCTGCACCTGTTCCTGAACCTTCCGTTCCCGCTCCTCATGGGCGTCCTCGCCTTCGCGATCACGATCATCCCGCTCGTCGGGCCGGTCCTGTACTGGATCTTCGGAACGGTCCTCGCCCTCTTCACGAGTCCCCTGGCCGCGCTCATCTTCGG
>JBEVLS010000086.1:0-4527 GCA_040509015.1 Microbacterium sp. | reverse complement strand
GCGCGATCCGCACCCGCACGACACCCTCCATCGGGGACGAGAGCGTCGTGGTCAGCACCGGACGGTTGAGCGTGTCGCCGCGCTTGGAGATGACGTGGGTCGGCGCCGTGATCACGAGTCCCGGGCCGTCGGCCGTGGCATCCGTCTGCCAGATGTCGTACGCCTCTTGCGCGTACAGGGCCGAGACGCCGGGGCGCAGCTGCCAGAACCCGTCGGTGAACTTCATTACTTGACTGCTCCTGCCGTGATGCCTCGTGTCAGCGTGCGCTGGAAGATGAGGAAGAAGATGAGGGTGGGGATGATGCCGAGCAGCGCGGAGGCGCTCGTGGTCGTGACGTCCATGAGGCGGTCCCCCTGCAGGACGCTGATGGCGACGGGCACGGTCTGATTGGCGTTCGACGCCAGGAACGTCAGCGGGATGAGGAACTCGTTCCACGTCCAGATGAAGAAGAAGATGAGCAGCACCGAGAGCGTCGGCCGGCTGATCGGGAACACCACCCGCCAGAGGATCTTCCAGCGGCCGGCGCCGTCGATCGACGCCGCCTCGAGGATCTCCTTCGGGAAGGTGCCGTAGACCGCCGACAGCAGGTAGGTCCCGAACGCCGCCTGGATGACGGTGAACACGATGATGACCGACCAGACGTTGTCGTACAGTCCCACCTCTTTGAACATGTAGTACAGCGGGTAGAGGAGCGCCTCCTGCGGCAGAAGGTTCGCCAGCAGGAACAGGAGCACGATCCACGAGCGACCGCGCACGCGCCCGATCCCGATCGCGAAGGCGTTGAGCATCGAGATGAGAACGGCGAGCACCGACACGACACCGGAGATCAGGATCGAGTTCCACACCTTCTCGGGGAAGTTCACCCGCTCCCAGAACTTGGTGATGCCCGTGAAGTCGAGGGCCTCGGGAAGCGCCAGCGGACCCGAGGTGGCGTAGTCGACGGGCGATTTGAACGAGTTCACCAGCACCAGGTAGAACGGTGCGAGGATCAGCAGGGCGCCGACCACCACGAGGGCGAGCATGAGCCAGTCGATGCCGCGCTTCTTGGTCATGCCGCCGCGGGGACGTGCGGGCTTCGAGGCCTTCGCGACCGGGGCGAGTACGGTTCCGACGGCCATCACAGACCTGCCCTTTCCTTGCGCTCCAGCGAGTTCTGCACACGGATGAAGACGATCGACACGATGACCACCACGATCGTCAGCACGGTGGCGATGGTCGCGCCGTAGCCGACGTTCCGCTTCGTGAAGAACTCCTGGTACGCGTAGTACGCGGGCACGAGTGTCGCACCGGCGGGTCCTCCGCGCGTGATGACGTAGACGGGTCCGAACACCTTGAGCGCCGCGATCGTGCACGTCAGTGTGACGACGAAGATCTCGGGGCGGATGATGCTCATCGTGATCGCCGAGAACCGCTGCAGCCAGTTCGCCCCGTCGAGCTCGGCCGCTTCGTAGAGTTCGGGATCGACGCGCTGCAGCGCGGCCATGAAGACCACGACGGGATACCCGATCTGCACCCACACCAGCACGACCATCAGCACGATCAGCGCCGAAGGCATCTGGCCGAGCCAGTCGACCGGCGCGATGCCGACGATCCCGAGGATCTGGTTGAGCGCGCCGTCGGCGCCCGGGCGCACGATCCAGCCGATCACGATGCCGGCGACGGCGACGGGCAGGATCTGCGGGAGGTAGTAGGTCGCCCGCAGGAAGCTGCCGACCTTGCCGCCGAACTTGCGCCCGATGACGTCGAACAGGAGCGCGGCGACGATGAGGCCGACGATGGTGGGGACGACGACCATTGCGAGGACCATCCACACCGAGTTGGCGAACGAGGTCCAGAAGTCGCTGTCTGTGAGGAGCTTGGCCCAGTTGTCGAGACCGATGAACTCGGGCTCGCGCACGCCCTTCCACTTCGTGAAGGTCAGGTACACGTTCCAGACGAGCGGGACGATGACGATGATGAGCAGCAGAGCGAAGCCCGGCAGCAGGTACATCCAGTAGCCGGCGGTGCCGCCGCCGCGCTGCGGGATCGACGGTTCCTCGGGCGGGAGCTTGGCGCGCTTCGCGCGCGGTTCGCGGGTGATGAGGGCCATGATGGGGTCTTCCTGTGGAGGGCGGGACGACGCCGCAGCCCCGCCCCCCCCGGTCGGACTACACGCGGAACGCCGCCGTGCCCTCGGCGTACTGGACGCCGAGGTTCTCGTTGGTGGTCGCGGCATCCTGGGTGCCGGTGATCAGGCCCTGCAGCTCCTGCACGATGACGTCGTAGAAGCCGGGCGCCGGCCAGTCGGGGTAGAACGACAGTCCGTCGGCGTCGAGGATGCCGTTGAACACCCCGATGAGCTCCTGGCTCTTGGGGTCCGTGATGTCGGCCGGGTCGGCGGCGACGGGCAGCCCGCCGTTGTTGCCGATGATGGCCTGGATCTCGGGTCGCATCGTGATGTCGATGAACTCGTAGGCGAGCTCCTTGTTGGCGGCGTTCTCGGGAACGACCCAGAGGTTGCCCGACGAGCCCAGCGACAGGTCGCTCTCGGGGAAGGCGGTCATCGTCCAGTCGAAGCCCGTGGCCTCGGTGACGAAGCGGCCGAACCACCACGAGCCCGACACGAAGATGGGCGCGGTGCCGTTGATCCACGAGACGCCGGCGTCCTCCGCCTTGATCGATGAGACGTCCGAGGCGATGTAGCCCTTGTCGACGTAGTCGAGGAGCGTCTCGCTGGCGTACGAGACCTCAGGGCCCTGCCAGTCGACGGGGTTCGCGTAGAGCTGGTAGTCGTCGACGAACTGACGGTCGCCCTCCGAGAGCGCGAGCTGGTACCAGAGCTGGCCGAGCGGGTACTCGGCGCCGGCCTCGGCGAGCGGGGTGATGCCCTGCGCGACGAAGGCGTCGAGCACCTCGACGAACTCGTCGTAGGTCGTCGGCACCTCGAGCCCCGCAGCGGCGAAGGCGTCGAGGTTGTAGTAGACGCCCACGAACTCGCCGTAGTTGGGAATGCCGTACCAGGTGTCGCCGCCCATGACTCCGTCCTCGGAGTACTTCGCGGTCGTCTGGAGCGACGGCGCGAGCTTGTCCTCCCACCCGTACTCGTCGACCGCGTCGCCGATGTCGGCGATCAGTCCGGTGGATGCGAGGAAGCCCGCGGTGGCGTTGCCCTTGTTGAACTCCATGAGGTCGGGCGCGGCATCCGTGTCGAGCACCTGGCTCGCGGTCTTCTGGATCTGCTCGAACGACTTCTCCTCGAACTCGACGGTGGCGCCGGTCTCCTCTTCGAAGACGGTGATGGCTTCGGCCCAGGCCTTGCCCATCGCGCTGTCGGCGCCCTCGTAATGCCAGAGCTTGAGGGTGTCGCCGGATTCCTCGGCGTCCCCGGATCCGCCCGCGCAGCCGGCGAGGGCGAGGGCTCCGATCGTGACGACTCCGAGCGCGGCGAGACCGCGTCGGGTGCTGTTGCGGGTGATTCGTGCCATCGGTGGCATTCCTTTCTTGGTGACCTTCGTTGGTCTGGGGGGAGGGAAGCGAACGAGTCGAAGCGCTTCGATGATGGACGTGGAAGAACTCTGCCGCCCCGAGGCTCAGTCGCCGGGAGGAGCGATCGAGCCGTGCGGGGTGTAGGTGGGCGGGATGAGCCGGACGCCCGGCTCGGGCGGGACGGAGTCGAGGCTCTCGAGAGCGAGCGCGACGGCGAGGTCGCAGGACGCCTCGGGAACGAGCGGGATGGAATCGATCGGCGTCGAGAGGGCCGCCGTGTCGAAGGTCGAGCCGACCGACACGAGCGAGACGTCTTCGGGGACGCGCAGCCCCCGCTCCGCGAGCTCGGCCAGCACGGCACCGTGCGCCTCTTCGGCACAGTGCAGGACGAGGGCCGTCGCGCCGCCGTCGAGGAGCGCGGCGGCGGTCCGTCGTGCGGCCGAGCGACTGACCTGCTTGCCACCGGTCGTGCCGTAGTCGGCCCGGATGCCGCGGTCGGCAGCCCGCTCCAGGAACCCCGCGCGCACCCGCGGGGGGAAGTTGGACTTCTCGTAGGCGGTCTCGGCCTGGCCGATGAGGCCGATCGACGTGTGACCGGCGTCCGCCAGCAGATCGACACCGCGCGCGATGGCCGCGGCGAAATCGAGGTCGACGCAGATGAGCCCGTCGTTGTCGTCCGGCACGCCGATGAAGATCGTCGGGGTCGCGATCTGTCGTGCCAGCGCGACGCGGGCGTCGTCCGGCGCGACGTCGAGCACGAGGATCGCGTCGACGAGACCGTTCGCGGCGACTCGGCTCATGCCGGCCTGCGCCTGCTCGTCGGTCAGCAGGAGGATGTCGTAGTCGCTCCTGCGAGCCGCGACGGCGGTGGCGATGACGAAGAGCATGTGCGTCGGCACGTGCGTGTCTTTGCGCAGCGGCTCGGTGAGCGCGAAGATCTGCGTCCTCCGCCCCGCCAGCATCCGCGCTCCGGCGTTGGGGCTGTAGCCGAGCTCGTCGACGACGCGCTGGATGCGGCGTCTCGTGTCGGGAGCGACCGGCCGCTTGCCGCTCAACGCGTA
>JBEVLS010000085.1:0-5067 GCA_040509015.1 Microbacterium sp. | reverse complement strand
GGGGCACCACCAAGCGCGCGTACCGGGTGACCTTGGCGGACGGCACCGAGATCGTGGCGAGCGGCGACCATCGGTTCCTCACGGAGCGAGGCTGGAAGCACGTCACCGGAGCCATGGCCGGCGCTGCCCGCAGACCCTTCCTCACGACGAGCAACCGGCTGATGGGATTCGGGGCGGTCACGGGGCCCTCTTCGCCGGCTTCGGAGCAGCCCGCCTACCGACGCGGATACCTCGCCGGGATGATCCGCGGCGACGGCATGATCTTTCACGGTTCGTACGCATCGGCGTCTCGAACACGCGTCATCCATCGATTCCGGCTCGCCCTCGTCGATTCGGAAGCGCTGGACCGCACTCGCACGATGCTCGCGGAAGAAGCAGTCGTCACGAACACCCGACCCTTCGCTGCACCGACGAATCGGCGACGGGAGATGATCGCGATCCACACCGCGAAGCGCGAGTCCGTCGAGAAGATCGAGCAGCTGACCGCGACGCCCGCACTCCGATCGCCCGCGTGGCATTCGGGCTTCCTCGCGGGCGTCTTCGACGCGGAGGGGTCATGTTCGGGTGGTGTCCTTCGGATCAGCAACAAGGATCCCGACGTCCTCGACCTCATCTCGCAAGCGATGGAAGCCCACCGCATCCCTCACGTCGTCGAGCCGCCGAGGCCCAATGGGGTTCGGTGCGTTCGGGTGACCGGCGGACTTCCTGAGCGCCAGAGGTTCTTCGCCCTGTGCGACCCCGCCATCACGCGCAAGCGCTCGATCGTCGGTTCGGCCGTGAAGACGGTCGCCGACCTCCGCATCGTCGGCATCGAAGACCTCGGCTCCGAGATACCCATGGTCGACATCACGACGGGAACCGGGGACTTCATCGCGAACGGCATCATCAGCCACAACTGCTTCGCCCGCGGAACCCACGAGTATCTCGACCTCGATGCGGGCCGCGACTTCGATTCGCAGATCATCGTCAAGGTCAACGTCGCAGAGGTGCTGCGCCGCGAACTCGCGCGGGGTGCCTGGAAGCACGATCCCGTGATGCTCGGCACGAACACCGACCCGTACCAGCGAGCAGAGGGCCGCTACCGGCTCATGCCCGGGATCGTGTCGGCGCTGACCGACGCGGGCACACCGTTCTCGATCCTCACGAAGGGCACGCTGCTGCGTCGCGATCTGCCGATGCTCGCCGAGGCCGCGGCATCCGTTCGCGTGTCGATAGCGATGTCGATCGCCGTCTTCGACGACGAACTGCAGAAGCTCATCGAGCCGGGGACTCCGTCGGCGGCAGCCCGGCTCGACACCGTGCGGGCGGCGACCGAGGCCGGATTCCGGGTCACCGTCTTCCTCATGCCGCTGCTGCCGCACCTGACCGATTCGGTGGCGTCGATCGACGACGCGCTGCGCCGGATCAAGGCGGCAGGCGCCGTCCGCGTGGTCTTCGGCGCCCTGCATCTGCGCCCGGGGGCGAAGCAGTGGTTCATGCGATGGCTCGAGCGGGAGCACCCCGAGCTGGTGTCCTCCTATCTCGGGCTGTACCCGGGGGTTTCGGCGACCGCCCCGAAGGCCTACCGCACGTGGCTCTCGAAACGCGTGCGACCCCTTCTGCGCGCGCACCGGCTGGACGGCCACGACGAGGATGACCACACCCGGCCGCGTTCGGCGATGCCCGGGCTGGCGTCCCGCCCGAACGTCGCCGCGACGGTGATCACCACGTCGCGCGGCCGTGCGTCGCAGCCCGGCCCCGCCATGCTCTTCTGATCCCCTGTATCAGCGGATCGTGTCGCGCCACTATGGGAGTGGAGGCCACGATGGCGCGATTCCTGCTGACGGCGATGCCCTTCACGGGGCATGTCGCTCCGATCTGCGCCGTCGCGGGCGCGCTCGTCGCCCGCGGCCACGACGTGCGGATCTACACGGGAGCCGCGTTCCGGGGGCCGGTCGAACGGTCGGGCGCGCGACTCGTGCCCTGGCGGCACGCACCCGACTTCGACGAGAACGACCTCCCGTCGACCTTCCCGCGGCTCGTCGGCAGGAAAGGGCTCCGCCAGCTGCTGATCAACGTGGTGGACGTCTTCATCCGGACCGCCCCGGCGCAGGTGACCGACCTCGACGCCGAGTGGGACCGCGAGCCGTGGGATGTGATCGCCGGTGACGACGTCTCGGTCGGCGCCGTCCTCCACGCGGAGCGCACGGGGTGCCCGCGAGCGACGCTCTCGGTGCTGCCGCTGAACATGGCGGGCGACCAGGGCCCGCCCAGCGGCATGGGGCTGGCACCGGGTCGCAATCCGATCACGAAGCTGAGGGATGCCGCGCTCCGCGCCGCGATCCCGCTCCTCTCCGGACCGCTCCGCGCGCCGCTCGCCGACGCGCGGCGTGCCGTCGGTCTGCCGCCGTCCCGGCTCACGTTCGACCGCGTCGTCTATTCGCCCACGCTCGTGGTGGCGAGCGGATCGCCGCTGCTCGATTACGAGCGCACCGACCGTCCCGAGCATCTCCACTTCGTCGGGCGGCTCGCCGCACCCACCGCCGCCTCCCCCGTCCCGGCCTGGTGGTCCGATCTCGACGGGCGGACGGTGGTGCACGTGTCGCAGGGCACGCAGAACATCGATCCCGCCGACCTCATCCGACCCGCGCTCGAGGCCCTCGCCGATCAGGACGTCCTCGTCGTCGTTGCGACCGGCGTACCGGGTCGCGACGCCCTGCCGTTCCCGATTCCCGCGAACGCACGGGTCTCCGGCTTCCTGCCGTACGCCGAGCTGCTCCCCCGCGTCGACGTCATGATCACGAACGGCGGGTGGGGCGGCACGCTCCAGGCGCTGTCGAACGGCATCCCGCTCGTCATCGCCGGCGGAGACCTCGACAAGCCCGAGATCGCGGCTCGTGTCGCGTGGACGGGAGCGGGGGTGAACCTGCGCACCGGCACGCCGAGCTCCCGCCGCGTGCGCGACGGTTTCGCACGCGTCATGGGCGACGACGAGGCCTACCGCGATGCCGCGCGTCGTGTCGGCACGCAACTGGACTCCCTGGGCGGAGCGCCCCGGGCGGCGGAGCTGCTCGAGAGGCTCGTCGCCTGAACCCTCGCGTGGCGTCGGACGCCGCGCGTAACATCGCCGTCAACCGAGGGGGTTCCATGACCGACGAGCTGCGCACCTATCCGACGGGCGTCCCGTGCTGGATCCAGAACGAGACCTCCGACCCCTCCGCGGCCGCGGTGTTCTACGGCGGGCTCTTCGGGTGGACCTACTCCGCCGTCGACTCGGCCGACCCCACCTCCTATCTGTTCGCACGTCTGGACGGTCAGGATGCCGGCGCCATCGCGCGCGCCGACGACCGAGGGTGGGTGTCGTTCATCGCCTGCGACGACATCGATGAGGCATGCGCGAGGGTGGCCCGCCTCGGTGGACGCGTCATCGACGAGCCCGATGCCGGCACCCCGTTCGGACGGAGCGCGACGTGCGCCGATCCGCAGGGGGCGATCTTCCGTCTGTGGCAGGCGGGATCGCATCCGGGATCGCAGATCGTCAACACGCCGGGCGCATGGAACTTCAGCGATCTGCACACCCCCGACCCGTCGGCATCCCTCGACTTCTACGGCGGCGTCTTCGGCTGGCGGGTCGACGACGAGCTCGGCGCCGGCATGATCAGGCTTCCGGGGTACGGCGACCACCTCGAAGCGACCGTCGATCCCGACATCCGCGAGCGCCAGGCATTCGCACCCGAAGGCTTCGCCGATGTCATCGCCGGCATCACGAGCGACCGGGACGCCGCGTGGTGGATCCGGTTCACGGTGGCTGATCGCGACGAGTCCGCCGCCCGCGCCGTCGAACTCGGAGGGGTCGTCGAATCGAGCACCGAGACGGACTGGACGCGCGAAGCCGTCGTGCGCGATCCGCAGGGCGCTCGGTTCATCGTGAGCCAGCTCGCTCCGCCGGAGTGAACGCGAGAAGCCCCGGTCCAGTTGGTCCGGGGCTTCTCTGCGGTTCGGGCTACGCGTCGACGTTCGAGAGCTGGCGTCCAGCGATCTCTTCGAGCACGTCGTCACCGATGCGGGCGTCTTCGAACGGCGCCTCGATCTCGGCCCGGTCCAGCATCTCGGTCATCTTGCGACGACGCTGGCGCGTGATGAGCGTCACGACGGTGCCTGAGCGACCCGCGCGGCCGGTGCGACCGGAGCGGTGCAGGTACGTCTTGTACTCGTCCGGCGCGTCTGCCTGGATCACGAGGTCGATGTCGTCGACGTGGATGCCGCGCGCGGCGACATCCGTGGCGACGAGCACGTTGACCCGACCCGACGTCAGACGCTCGAGGTTGCGCGAGCGCTTGGCCTGATTGAGGTCTCCGTGCAGGGCGACCGCGTGGATGCCCACGTCGTCGAACTGCTCGGCGAGCATCTCGGCATAGGCGCGCGTCCGGGCGAAGACGAGGGTCTTGCCGTCGCGGTCGACGAGGGAGTTGAGGATCTCGGCCTTGTCGCGGTGCTCGATCACGAGGATGCGGTGATCGATCGTCGACGAGTCCTGGTCTTCTCCGGCGACCTCGTGGACGGCGGGCTCGACGAGGAACTCCTCGACGAGGGCAGCGACCTCGCGGTCGAGGGTCGCCGAGAAGAGCAGCTTCTGGCTGCCGTCCGCAGTGAGGCGCAGGATGCGCTGGACGGGCTCGAGGAACCCGAGATCGCACATGTGGTCGGCCTCGTCGAGGACGACGATGCGGATCTCGGAGAGGTCGAGCTTGCCCTGGTTGACGAGGTCCTCGATGCGGCCGGGCGTGCCGATGATGATGTCGACGCCCTTCTTCAGCGCACCGACCTGGCGGCCCTGGGGCACGCCCCCGTAGATCTGCGTCGTGAACAGTCCGACGCTGCGGGCGATCGGCTGGATGGTCCCGTCGATCTGCAGGGCGAGCTCGCGAGTCGGCGCGAGGATGAGCGCCTTCGGCGCGCGGCCGAACTCACGGCGCTTTCCGGCCTGCGAGCGCAGGATGCTCTCGACGAGAGGGGCGCCGAACGCGATCGTCTTGCCCGAGCCCGTTCGGCCTCGGGCGAGGACGTCACGGCCCTCGAGGATCGCGG
>JBEVLS010000084.1:0-9530 GCA_040509015.1 Microbacterium sp. | reverse complement strand
CGGGATCTCGTCGCGCAGGGGCGCCGGCTGCGGCATCCACCCGAAACCGATCGCCGCCGAGAGCCAGACCGAAGCCTCGTGGTCGTCGTACTCGGCGAAGGGCGAGAACTCCGTCCACCCCTCGGGGCCCTCGAACAGCACCGCCTCTCGGAGGTCGACGCCCCGGAAGCGGGTGGCGAGGGGCAGCCCGACGACGCGGGCGGACGCGAGGATCTCGGCCAGGGGAACGGCGGGTGCTGCGGCGTCGGTGCTCACGTGACCATCATGCCCTCAGCGATGCGCCGATGCGGCCCCGGGGCCTCCGGCATCCGTCCCGCCCTACGCTTGTCTCATGCTTCTCGACACCCCCGTTCGGCTCGGCATCCAGATCCAGCCCCAGCACGTCACCTACCCCCAGATCCGCGACGCCGTCCGCAAGCTCGAAGACCTCGGCGTCGACATCCTCTTCAACTGGGACCACTTCTTCCCGCTCTCCGGCGACCCCGACGGCCTGCACTTCGAGTCGTGGACGATGCTCGGCGCCTGGGCCGAGCAGACCGAGCGCGTCGAGTTCGGCGCCCTCGTCAACTGCAACAGCTACCGCAACGCCGACCTGCAGGCAGACATGGCCCGGACGATCGACCACATCTCGGCCAAGAACGGCGGCCAGGGCCGCTTCATCTTCGGCACCGGGTCGGGGTGGTTCCAGCGCGACTACGACGAGTACGGGTACGAGTTCGGCACCGCGGGGTCTCGGCTCGACGCGCTCGCGACGGACCTCGACCGGATCGAGACGCGGTGGAACAAGCTCAACCCGCCGCCGACGCGTCGCATCCCCGTCATGATCGGCGGCAAGGGCGAGCAGAAGACCCTGCGCCTCGTGGCCCGGCATGCCGACATCTGGCACAGCTTCGTCACGGCCGACGAGCTGCCGCACAAGATCTCGGTGATCGAGCAGTGGGCCGAGAAGGAGGGGCGCGACACGTCGAACCTCGTCGTCTCGAACGAGCTCCACCAGCGCGGCGAAGACCTGGCCGATGCGCTTCACGCGGCCGGCACGCGGCTGTTCACCCTCGCGCTCCCCGGACCGGACTTCGACTACGACGTCGTGCGGTCGTGGCTGCGCTGGCGTGATGCCAAGAACGGCGTGTGACCGCGAGGAATAGCATGGCTCCCATGGTCTCCGAGCTCTTCGACGAGCGTGAATGGATGCCGGCGCCCGGCTCCGACGCGTACACCGACATCACGGCGCACGTGTCGACCGACGGACGCATCGCCCGCGTCGCGTTCGACCGTCCCGAAGTGCGCAACGCGTTCCGCCCGCACACG
The DNA here is from genome assembly GCA_040509015.1 of Microbacterium sp. Classification (GTDB taxonomy): domain Bacteria; phylum Actinomycetota; class Actinomycetes; order Actinomycetales; family Microbacteriaceae; genus Microbacterium. The sequence continues at coordinate 8,222 of JBEVLS010000084.1, read as the reverse complement.
GTCGACGAGCTGTACCGCGCGCTCGACATCGCGCGCCAGGATCCGAGGATCGGCGTCGTGCTGCTGACCGGCAACGGTCCGAGCCCGAAGGACGGCGGGTGGGCGTTCTGCTCGGGCGGCGACCAGCGCATCCGCGGCCGCGACGGCTACAAGTACTCCGAGACGGATGCCGTCACCGACCCCGCCCGCGCCGGCCGACTGCACATCCTCGAGGTGCAGCGGCTCATCCGCTTCATGCCGAAGGTCGTCATCGCGGTGGTCCCGGGGTGGGCCGCCGGCGGAGGACACTCCCTCAACGTCGTGTGCGACCTGTCGATCGCGTCGGCCGAGCACGGTCGCTTCAAGCAGACGGATGCCGATGTGGGCTCGTTCGACGCGGGGTACGGGTCGGCCTACTTCGCACGGCAGATCGGTCAGAAGAACGCGCGCGAGATCTTCTTCCTCGCCGAGGAGTATTCGGCCGAGCGCGCCTACGAGCTCGGCGCCGTGAACCGCGTCGTGCCGCATGCCGAGCTCGAGCGCGAGGCGATCGCGATGGCTCGCACCATCCTCGGCAAGTCGCCGACGGCGATCCGCATGCTGAAGTACGCGTTCAACGCCGTCGACGACGGCCTCGTCGGGCAGCAGCTGTTCGCCGGAGAGGCGACGCGTCTCGCCTACGGCACCGACGAAGCGGTCGAGGGCCGCGACTCGTTCCTCGAGAAGCGCGATCCCGACTGGTCCGCCTTCCCCTACCACTTCTGACCTCATGCGCCTCGAACCGGTCATCGGCGACGACCCGCGCGACATCCAGCGGGCGCTGCGCGTCGCACTGCACGGCGCCGGTCCCGCGCTCGGCGTCGGTCTGGTGCACGGCCTGCCGGGCGAGGTGCGGGCGGGCACCGCCGCCGTCGTCACGACGTCCGGGTCGACGGGCGTCCCCAAGAGCGTCGTGCTCAGCCGGGACGCCCTGACCTCGAGCGCCCTGGCCACCGCCGACCGCATCGGCGACGGCACATGGCTGCTCGCTCTCCCCGCGACCTACGTGGCGGGCCTCCAGGTGCTCGTGCGGGCGATCATCGCCGACCGCGAGCCGGCGATCATGAGCGGATCGTTCACCCCGCAGGCGTTCGCGGCCGCCGCGCTGATGATGGTGTCGACCGAACGAGGACACCTGATCCCGACGTTCACGTCGCTCGTGCCCGCGCAGCTGACGAAGCTCCTCGATGCGGCGGAGCACGACTCCGCCGTGCTCGCCGCGATCCGGTCTTTCGAGCGGATCCTCATCGGCGGCCAGGCGCTGCCGCCGGCGACGCTCGAGCGCGCCGAGGCGGCGGGGGTGCGGATCGTCCGCACCTACGGCTCGACCGAGACGAGCGGCGGCTGCGTGTACGACGGCCACCCGCTGGGCGGGGTCTCGGTGCGGATCTCCGGCGGTGAGGTGCAGATCGCCGGTCCCACGCTCGCCGACGGCTATCTCGGCGACGAGGAGCGGACGGATGCCGCGTTCCCCCGAGCCGCCGACGGCACCCGCTGGTACCGCACGGGCGACGCCGGGATCATCGAGGGCGATCGGCTGCGGGTGCGCGGTCGCATGGACAACGTCATCGTGTCGGGCGGCGTGAACATCTCGCTCGACCGGGTCGAGCAGCTCGTGCGCACCATCCCGGGGCTCGCTTCGGCGGTCGTCGTCGGCATTCCGGACGAGCGGTGGGGCGAAGCATCCGTCATCGTCACGACTCGAGGCGAAGCCCTGCGCCGCAGCGAAGCCGTGCAGCTCGACGAAGCGCGCACTGCGGTCGCCGAGGGCATCGGACCCTACGCGCGCCCCGTGCGGCTCGTGCTGGTCGACGAGATCGCGGCTCTCCCGTCGGGCAAGCCCGACCGAGAGACGATCCGCCGCACGGTCGCGTCGCTGCGGTGACTCAGTCGTCGTGGTCGGGATCGTGCGACGACGTGTCGACAACGCAGAAGCGATTGCCCTCGGTGTCCTCCAGGACGATCCAGTCCGCATCGTCGGGGTAGTCGTCCCAGTCGATCCGGCGCGCGCCGAGTCCGAGGAGCCGCCCGATCTCGGCCGCCTGGTCGTCGGCGTAGAGGTCGAGGTGGATGCGCGGCGGATAGCTGTGCGGGTATCCGGTCACCGACAGTGCCAGGCTCGCTCCGGGGGCGTTCCAGTGATCCTTGTACGGCGGATCGAGGATGACCCAGTCGTCACCCGGCTCGTTGCGGTTCACGTATCCGAGCGCCGCGCGCCAGAAGTCGCCCGCCCGATCGATGTCCTCCACGGTCAGCACGACCGATCCGATGCTCAACATGTCGTCATCGTCCGCCCGCCTCCGGTCGCGGTCGACGGGGTTGCGGGCGGCCTCGATGCGGGGTACCCGTGGTCCGGCGATCTAGGATGACTGCTCGTGGCAGGAACACCGAGCAAGAAGCGCAAGCGCCCCGCAGCCAAGAAGCAGCAGCCGCGGGGCAACCCGCAGAGACCGCACGAGTCGCGTGACCCGCGGAGCGTCGAGAAGGCGACCGCTCGCGACTGGATCGGCGCCGCGCGTCTTCGCACGCTCCCGCTCGCGGTCACCCCGATCCTGATCGGAACCGGTGCGGCGATGCTCGTCGCCGACGAGTTCCACTGGGTCATCGCGCTGTTCTGCCTGATCGTCTCGGTGTCGCTGCAGATCGGCGTGAACTACGCGAACGACTACAGCGACGGCATCCGCGGGACCGACGACCACCGTGTCGGACCGGCCCGACTCACCGCCTCTCGCAAGGCGAAGCCGCGGACCGTCCTGATCGTCGCGTTCGCGTTCTTCGCGATCGCGGCGCTCGCCGGACTCGCGATCACGATCCGCACCCAGCAGTGGTGGCTGCTGGCCGTCGGGGCCGTCTGCATCGTCGCGGCGTGGCTGTACACGGGCGGCAAGCGGCCCTACGGCTACTACGGCCTGGGCGAGGTCTTCGTCTTCGTGTTCTTCGGACTCGTCGCGACGCTCGGCACCACCTGGGTCCAGGCTCTCGCGCTGCCGCAGGAGGCGTGGTTCGGTGCCGTGGCGGCCGGGCTCCTCGCCTGTGCGGTGCTGCTGGCGAACAACCTGCGCGACATCGACCAGGACCGCGAGGCGGGCAAGCGCACGCTCACGGTGCTGATCGGCCGCACCGCGACGCGCGTGCTCTTCACGCTGTTCGTGCTCGCGCCGTTCGGGATCGCGGCGTTCCTGGCGCTCTTCTACCCGATCGCATGGCTGTCGCTGCTGGCGCTGCTCGCGGCGCTCCCGGCGATCCTCATCGTGTGGACGTACCGCCTGCCGAGGGAGCTCGTGGTGGCTCTCGCGCTGACGTCGCTGACGTCGGTCGCGTACGGCGCGTTCCTCTGCTGGGCGTTCGTCGGCTCGCCCTGATCGGCCCGACCAGGCCGGTCAGCGATCGGTCGCGGCGTCCTCGACGTCTTCGTCCGATGCGTCGGCCTGCGCGCCCTGACGACGGCGCGCGAGTCCCTCTGTGACCTCGTCCAGCGGGCGGCGCAGGAACAGGAGCGACAGGCTCAGGCCGATGAGGGCCGCGAAGACCGCCGCGAGCCAGTAGTACTCGCGGAAGAACGGGAAGAGCATCAGGATGCCGAACGGCACCAGGAACGCGAGAAGCCGCAGCACGGAGTAGACGACGACGGACCGGGCTTTCACGCCCTCCATCGTAGGCGAGACGGATCCGCCACATCCCAGGCCACCCTCAGCGTGCGCGCCTAGGATGGAACCCGTGACCCGAGTGCTGCTGATCGGCCTTCTGGTGGCGGCCGTGTTCTGGGTCTTCACCATCGTGGACTGCGCCCTGCAGCCGCCCACCCGCCATCGTGGTGTGAGCAAGCCGATCTGGATCCTGATCGTCGTGATCATCCCCGTCCTGGGCGGAATCCTGTGGCTGGCGATCGGACGCGTGCGCAAGTCCGCCGTCCACGTCTACCAGGCGCCCGACGACGATCCCGAGTTCCTCGGCCGCATCGGATCGGTCAGTGATCAGGACGAGCGCATCCGCCGTCTCGAAGAAGAACTCGCGCTCCTCGACTCCGAGGACGACGATCCGCGCTGGCAGACGCCCCCGCAGGCCGATGCGCCGGATTCCCCCGAGCCCCCGGCACCTCACCCCGACGGCGACGACGACACCCGCGGCCAGCGCGGGGCCGTCGGCTGACCGTGAGCGAAGGCGTCGCGTCGTCCGCGGCGGCGACGGATGCCGCAGCCGCCCTGCTGCGCGGACTCGTCGAGCGCGGCATCCGGCACATCGTCCTGAGCCCGGGTTCGCGCTCGCAGGCTCTCGCCCTCGTCGCCGCCGAACTCGAGCAGCGCGGCGACGTCCGTCTGCACGTGCGGATCGACGAACGCGTGGCCGGCTTCACGGCGCTCGGCATCGGTCGCGAGACGCGGATGCCGGCGGTCGTGATCTGCACGTCGGGCACGGCGTCGGCCAACCTGCTGCCCGCCGCGCTCGAAGCGCACCACGCGGGTGTGCCCCTCCTGCTGCTGACGGCCGACCGGCCCCCCGAGCTGCGCGGCGTGGGAGCGAACCAGACGACGCGGCAGCCGGGTATGTTCTCGCCGAGCGTGCGCTACGAAGCAGACCTGCCGACCCCCGAAGAGACCGACGCCGACGGCAGCGGCGAGCAGAGCCGCATGCTGCGCGACGTCGCCGCCGAGGCGGTGGCGGCGGCGCTCGGCGCCGGACTCCGATCGGCCGGGCCCGTGCACTTGAACCTTCCGTTCCGCGAACCGCTCGCCGGAGCGCTTCCCCAGTGGTTCGGCGTGCCCGAGGCCGAGCTCTTCCCGACGGACGACGACCACCCCGATGCGCCTCCGCCTGCCGAGACGGCGGACGAAGAGGTCTTCGGCGCGCTCTACCAGGGCGGCGGCGGCATCGGCGAGGCCGACCTGCCGCCCGAACCCGAGGACGCTCCCCACGTCATCGTCCGCGGGCCGCGGACGATCGTCGTGGCGGGCGCGGACGCCGGACCCGAGGCCGAGGTGCTCGCTCACGCCGGCGGCTGGCCGCTCGTGGCCGAGGTCGTCAGCGGTGCCCGCTTCGGGCGATACCTGGTGCACGGCTACCGCCGACTGCTCGCCGACGCCGAGCTCGGCGGTCGCGTGGAGCGCGTCGTGGTGCTCGGGCATCCGACGCTCTCGCGAGAGGTCGCCGCGCTCCTCTCGCGCGAAGACGTCGAGGTGCTGGCGCTCCGTGGACCGGGGGAGCCCCTCAACCTCAACGGCGAGACGCTCGCGGTCGACGCCGTGGCGGTCGCCACGGGCGATGCCGACCGCGCGTGGCTCGGAGCGTGGCTGCAGGCGTCGCGCGCGGCATCCGTCGACCTCTCTCCGCCCGCCCCCGACGCAGATGGCCTCGCCTCCGCCGAGCCGTCGACGAGGCTCGGTGCGATCGCGGCGGAGCTGGGCGTGATCCGCGCACCGCTCGACCGCGAAGCGCTCGTCGACGCGGTGTGGCGGGCGACCTGGCCGCACGACCGGCTCGTGTTCGGCTCGTCACGGCTCGTGCGGGTCGCCGACGCCGTGCTCGGCGGCAAGAAGGTGCCCGTCCACTCGAACCGCGGGCTTGCGGGCATCGACGGCACCGTCGCCACGGCGACGGGCATCGCGCTCGCGAGCCAGGCCGACCGCGCCGTCGGCGTCACGCGGGTGCTGCTCGGCGACCTCGCGATGCTGCACGACGTCGGCGCGCTCCTGCTGCCGCCCGGGGAGGACGAGCCCCGCATCCAGGTCATCGTCGGCAACGACGGCGGCGGCACGATCTTCGACAGCCTCGAGGTGCGCTCGGTGGCCTCGGACGAGGCGATGGACCGCGTGCTCTACACGCCCCACACGACCCGCCTCGAGCAGCTCGCCCTCGCGTTCGGCTGGGAGTATCAGCGCGTCACGACGCGTGCCGCGCTCGACCAGGCGCTGACGTCGCCGGTCGGCGGGCGGCAGATCATCGAAGTGCCGCTGCCGCGCTAGCCACCGGCATCCGGTCACGCCAAGATGGGCGCATGAGCGCGAAGAGCCAGCTGTACTGGACGACCGACGCCGGCCAGACCCTGCGGGTCGGCCGAGGATTCCGGCTCGCCGACGTCGACCCCGAGTCGACGCCCGGGCACCCGGGAGGCAAGTCCGAGGGCGAGCGCGACCTCGTGGCGGGCGTCGATCAGCTCGACGAGTACCAGGAGAGGCTGTTCGCCGAGTCCCGCTCCGATGCCACCGACGCCAGCGTCCTCCTCGTGCTCCAGGCGATGGACTCGGCCGGCAAGGGCGGGATCATCCGACACGTCGTCGGCTCGGTCGATCCCCAGGGCGTCCTGCTGACGGCGTTCAAGAAGCCGACGCCCGAAGAGCTCTCGCACGACTTCCTCTGGCGCGTCGAGAAGCGCGTCCCCGCCCCGGGCTTCATCGGCGTCTTCGACCGCTCGCACTACGAGGACGTGCTCATCGGTCGCGTGCGGTCGCTCGCACCGGAAGCCGAGATCGAGCGGCGGTACGGCGCGATCAACGATTTCGAGAAGCGGCTGACGGATGCCGGCACCCGCGTCGTGAAGGTGATGCTGCACATCTCGCGCGACGAGCAGAAGGCACGCCTCGGAGAGCGGCTCGAGCGGCCCGACAAGTACTGGAAGTACAACCCCGGCGACGTCGACGAACGAGAGCTGTGGCCTGCCTACATGGACGCCTACCAGACCGTCTTCGAACGCACTTCGACCGAGTGGGCACCGTGGCACGTCGTTCCGGCGAACCGCAAGTGGTACGCGCGTCTGGCCGTCCAGGCTCTGCTGCTCGAGGCGCTCGAGCAGATCGACCCGCAATGGCCGGCGGCGACGTTCGACGTCGAGACCGAGAAGGCCAGGCTCGCCGCCAGCTGAGGTGTGCACGACGGCGGACAGATGGCGCGACTCGCCGTCGATGAACGCGCGGCGCGTCGGCCGTGACGTCCGCGGTTGCGCCGCCGCGTTGGTCACGCCCTGCCGCGGGCGGCCCAGGCCGTCGCCGACACGGTGATCGGCCCTGGTCCGACGACGTCGAGTGCGCTGCGGCGCACGCGTTCGACGGCCGCGGTGTCGAGGGTCTCGAGGGCACCGCCCGATGACCCCACGCCGAGAGTGTGGACGTCCCACCACTCGTCGAAGTCCTCGTACGACGCCTCGACCGTGAGCTCGGTCTCGTCGACGTCGACGCACTCGGCGGCCCGCAGGAGCGTGGCGAGGTCGCCGCGGCGGGTTCCCGGGCGCAGCCGCTGCGGCGCGCCGGACTCCTCGCGCACCGCGCGCAGGAAGACCGAGTGCGGGGCGCGGGCGCCCTCCATGTCCCAGACGCAGGCGGCGACGAGGCCGCCCCCGCGCGTGACGCGGACCATCTCACGGACGCCGAGGGCGGCATCCGTCATGAAATGCACCACCAGCGACGACAGGGTCGCGTCGAACGTGTCGTCGGCGAACGGCAGGTCCTCGGCGGAGGCGAGGTGCACGTCGATGTCGGGCAGGCGTTCCCTCGCGGCGGCGACGAACCGGGGGGAGGGATCGACGGCCGCGACGTGCTCGGCGCCCAGGTGATCGACGAGGAGCTCGGTGAGGGCGCCCGGACCGCAGCCGACGTCGAGTGCGTCATCGCCGTGCAGTGGGCTCGCCCAGTAGGCGAAGACGGATGCCAGGGGTCGCGAGAAGCGTCCCATGAACCGGTCGTAAGCGGTCGCGGTCACGTCGAACGACATGGCGGAATCGTACGCCCGGCCGAGTGCCGGAGAAGACGGTGTCGTCCAGTAGTTGATCTGATACAGTACTGGACATGACCAAAGAGGATGCCTTCGCGGCTGACCTGTTGCGCGGACACACCGACACCATCGTGCTCGGCGTATTGCGCAACGGAGCGAGCTACGGCTTCGAGATCTACAAGACCATCCGCGACGCCACCGGCGGCGACTACGAGATCAAGGAAGCGACGCTCTACGCCACCTACCGCCGCCTGGAGCGCGACGGTCTCGTCGAGTCGTACTGGGGCGACGAGACCCAGGGTGGGCGACGCAAGTACTACCGCATCACCGATGCCGGCCGCGCGGTCTTCCACGGCAACGTCGCGGCCTGGATCACGACCCGGCGCATCATCGACGCACTTCTCGACGTGAAGGACACGAAGCATGACTGACGACAAGCTCCGACCAGTGGGCGGCGACCTTCACCGCCTGCTCGACGAGGCCTACGCGGGCGTGGTGATGAC